>NZ_MRYB01000070.1:0-501 GCF_001921755.1 Psychrobacter sp. Rd 27.2
TTCTTTTAATATAGGTAATATAGTGTTCTCCATTTGAGTCTTACCTAACGCAATCGTTGGCAAACGGCTTAAGCTCTCGGTATCAGGTTTAACGATGAATACCTGACCCTTAATAGCCTTACCAGCCGCGTTCCTCATTTCACCATGTCGATTACAGCGTCCTGACGCTTGGGCAATACTATCCAGTCCTGCTAAAAACCGTATCACTGATTTAAATGAAACATCTACGCCCGCCTCAATCAGCTGGGTTGAGACAACCAAAGTAGGCAAGCCGTCTTTTAGGCGTTTACGAATGGTTGCTAGTAAGTCTTTACGGTGACGAGCACATTGTCCTGTACTCAAATGGAACAACTCTTCTGACTTAGCTGTTTTAGACAGCTCTCTATATAAATCACTTGCCCACGCCTTAGTATTAACAATGACGAGCGTACTGCCAAATTTGGCAAAATTTTCGTTAATATAATCTGTCAAACCATCTAAATCTTGAGGGTTTTTAGTATG
>NZ_MRYB01000071.1:0-497 GCF_001921755.1 Psychrobacter sp. Rd 27.2
ACCGTAGGATCGTTAGGATCAACTGGCGTGCTGCCATCAGTGGTGCCATCATCATAGATGGTGGTGTTGACGCTGTCATCAGGGCCAATGGTTGCCGTACCTGAAGTGATATCAGTAACGGTAACGGTAAAGTCCTCGGGGCCTTCAAATAGGTTGTCATCCACAATCGGTACGCTGATGTCAACGGAGGTTTGACCCGCTGGAATGGTGACTTCTTGGGTGATAGGCGCAATATAGTCGGCATCACTACCTGTGCCGCCAGTCGCACTGCCGCCACCGATGGTGACTTCAATCACCGTATCTTCCGTACTTGGATTGCTGATGCTTACGGTATAAGTCGCTTCATTGGCACTGCCATCAACAGCGGTTTCATTCAAGCTGGTCGTGCCTGTGATGCTCACCACTGGGGTGTCATCTCCTACCGTAGGATCGTTAGGATCAACTGGCGTGCTGCCATCAGTGGTGCCATCATCATAGATGGTGGTGTTGACGCTGTC
>NZ_MRYB01000072.1:0-493 GCF_001921755.1 Psychrobacter sp. Rd 27.2
CGCCTGTTCCCCGTAAGCCCGGGGATTAACCGCCGTGCTTAATCGTACTGGCTGAGACATACACCTGTTCCCCGTAAGCACGGGGATTAACCGGTGAAATCGTGCATGAGCTTATCTTTGGTGATCTGTTCCCCGTAAGCACGGGGATTAACCGTCCGGCACTGACCACACTTGACCGTAAATATCCTGTTCCCCGTAAGCACGGGGATTAACCGCCCCGTTATTTACGAGGCTCTTTATCACTTAGCTGTTCCCCGTAAGCACGGGGATTAACCGAGCCCGCTGGCTGATAGCGGCCTGAATTACTTCTGTTCCCCGTAAGCACGGGGATTAACCGCATCTACAGCATCATCAATATCACCTGTATAGCTGTTCCCCGTAAGCACGGGGATTAACCGACTTGGGATAACTTGGCGCGTCAATACGGTCTCTGTTCCCCGTAAGCACGGGGATTAACCGGCTACCGCGAATTATCACAAGTTGAAATTGACCT
>NZ_MRYB01000073.1:0-458 GCF_001921755.1 Psychrobacter sp. Rd 27.2
GATCAAGAAGGCAAAGACAGTTATCGCTTGCGAAAGGCTGGCGCGACGCAGATGTACATCAGCTCGCGTTATCGCAACGCCATGATCACTGAAACCCCTGACGAAGAGGCAAGCTTCGAACACCTTTTAATGCAATTTAAGCATGATGAACTCGACTTGATCCTCATCGAAGGATTTAAGAGTCAATCGTTTCCAAAGATTGAATTGCGCCGTGAGGCTTTGCACAACCCGTGGATGTATCCAAGTGATGACAACATCATCGCGGTTGCCACCGATATCGTTTTAGATTGCCCACTGCCGAAGTTTGACATCAACGACCTGGAAGCTATCGCAGAGTTTATCGCCGCTAGAGTGAAATCTGGCGACAAAGTAAACAAGAAGCAAAGTGAAGAGAGTGTTGCTGCGTGTTGCGATATCCTCTCACCCGCGTTTCTTTCTGTAGAGCAAGGAATAGAGCG
>NZ_MRYB01000074.1:0-481 GCF_001921755.1 Psychrobacter sp. Rd 27.2
GTTACAGTCATCTACAGTTTATGGTACCCATTTCCTTTGCTACTCGCTACAGGTACTCAAAAATTGTTACAGACAATAGCTTTGGTTAATATAGGACTGGCTGTTGGCTTAGCATTGATGATTTTTAGAAAAACAAAGGCAGACTTTATAAAAGATATGGTTATATCTGCGCTAGTGCAGCTGATATTTTTAATGATTTCTATTTATGGTGTTTATCAAATAAAGCCTGTATGGATAGCTTATAATGTTGATCGTTTTGAGCTTATTTTGCATACTGATTTGGTCACTACTAAGATTAACGACGCTGATAATAGATTTAAAAAACCCAGCTATTTATCTCCACAATACGTTGGCGTTGAGTTATCAGCAGATAATGAAGAGCGCAACAGTAATATGTTTGATGAGGTGCTTTATGGCATTTCTATTGCTCAAAGGCCAGAAAGATATGTACCTATTCAGCAAGTTAGTAAAAAAGTAATAG
>NZ_MRYB01000075.1:0-463 GCF_001921755.1 Psychrobacter sp. Rd 27.2
GATGCTAGCGCAGCTACGATAACTAGCGTCTATAGATTTAGCGTCTTGGTGAAGCGTGGCAAAAACGGCCTGATAGCTGTTTTTGGGTAGCGCGCGTACGTTTGAATTAAGCGCTAAATCATTTTGAGCAATATGATTTTGTTGTAGAGATAAATCGATGGTTTGGAGTGGTACTGAAAGCACTGACTTTGCTAGATTTTCATTCATGCTCTCATAGTGGATAAATGACGGCTCATAGTGATCAAGAATTTCCTCATGACTGGTGACAAGACCTTCATGCGCTTCAGTTTGCGGCGTGTAGTTTTGAGACTGCAGCGCTGGCATTTTATGATCAATGTCATGATTGGTATCTGACAGCGAGTGCACTATTTTAGCTTTTTGTTTTGGCTGCAAATTTGACATTACTGTCAGATTAATGGGCTTGATGTGTTTAGCAGGTTTGACTTTTATGCGCCGCTTTAGG
>NZ_MRYB01000076.1:0-463 GCF_001921755.1 Psychrobacter sp. Rd 27.2
AGAGTAGGAATGCAATGTGGTTTTGATAAGACTATAGCTGAAGAAATCAAACTTATAACGTAATTTTCAATCTAGAGTTAGCAGCTATACTACATAGTTGCTAATTTTTCTCCATCCTTAACTATAGTCTAGTGACCTAAGTAGTTAGGAGTTTATTAGGTTTTTTAAATTGTGCTCATGCTTATTATTAAAGTGATTGTAAATTCATTTTTTATATGATGTCCTTTATGTCACTATCTTAAAACCACAATATATTTAGGTTCGTTTGTATGATTAAAATATTAGATGACAAAGGTATATCTTTTTATATTAATAATATAGGATCTGATATAAGTGTTTCCCTAAATAAAAAAAGGGGTAACTGTGTTTATGCTTGTTATTTTTATTTTGAAGATGAAGTGATTAAATGTCACTATCAATATTCTGTAGAATTTTCACAGCAAATAGATTTGAATAAACTGAA
>NZ_MRYB01000077.1:0-453 GCF_001921755.1 Psychrobacter sp. Rd 27.2
GTAACTGCTTCTGCGTATTTTCCATTTGGATAACTTGCCATAATGGCGCATTCAATTTATTAGCTCGCTTAGTATGTTCGGGTGAAGCCTTAGATAATAGCGTATCAGGAACTAATCGTAAATTTGGAAACTCCCTTACTTGAGGAGATGAAGACAAGTCCAAATCTGAGACATTAATATTATGCTTAGCCTTAAACTCTTCTGGTATTTTTCTACCCTCGAAAGGAATAGTCAACAATTTAGGGTTAAACATATTCATTAGTTCTAGCCCTAAGAAGTTTTTAGATCTACTTTCTGCATCCATTCTTAAAGCATAACTCGAACCGATTGGCGAATATAAAGGATCTAGTCTTGGGTTTACATTGCTATAGTTAGTCGATATTTGACCCACAAAATATCTATTTCTAACTGATAAATATAAATAATCCAAAATAGAATATATGTCTAAATGGG
>NZ_MRYB01000078.1:0-451 GCF_001921755.1 Psychrobacter sp. Rd 27.2
GGGCGGTATGGGTGGAATGGGTGGAATGATGTAATTTATGCCTCGACTAAATTTGTACGACGTTGTTAACCTCGTTTGATGTACTATAAGTACAATCTTCACTTGGTTGCCTAGTCGTACTGCTTTAGTCAAACCATAAAATGCTTTTAACTAGAGTCGTAAATATTCTTTGGAAGTGTTTGAACTACCAAAAGCTCTGCTATCGAAAGATAGCAGGGCTTTTTTGTGTTTAATATAATATTATAGGGGGCATCGCACAAGAAACCCTCGATAGGCTTAGCTTATCGGGGAGTTAAGATTAAAAGATAAATGTTTATTATTAGTTTGAAAATCCTAAAATTAACAGCCATAATATAGAAACAAAGTGTTAGTCAAAACTATACATAAAGTAGTATTCTTATTCAATTTTCTGGAAAATTAATGAAGAAATTATTATTCACAGCTTTTGTTT
>NZ_MRYB01000079.1:0-450 GCF_001921755.1 Psychrobacter sp. Rd 27.2
TGGGTGAGCAAGTTGTTATTCGTGATCTTTCTATTTACCCTAAAGGAAGTAATGAGACTTTTAAGACACCTGAAGAACCTCAAATACCTACAACACACCAGGTTGAAAGCTTAGAGCTATCACAAGACAGTCCAGTATGGTATCCGATGGCAGTGAAGCCAGGCAATAATATCAATATCAAAGCCCTAGTTGAGTACTTAGATATAGACCCTGCAAGTAAACGTAAAGCATTATTACTAATCAAAGCATATGACGAGCTTGGTAACGAAGTAGACACTTCTTTTGAACAGATGGCTTGGTCAGAAGCTTTTGATGCTCACTTTAAGTATCTAGCACCTACTGGTAGTGAGGTTGACGAGCTTTATAGTGCTAAGGTTCCCGAAGGAGTTGCTACTATTCACTTTGGATTTAGCCACTTTTTGCCTAAGGTGGGTGAGCAAGTTGTTATTC
>NZ_MRYB01000008.1:0-139210 GCF_001921755.1 Psychrobacter sp. Rd 27.2
TCATAAATATCGCAACCGTCGTCAGCGCTATGATCTTAGAATGAAGCTGTTTGCTGGTATCATTAATTCCGAGCTTAGACTATGACTTTTGCAAGAGGTCTACTGAAGGATTGCATAGCATAAAATCGAGGTAAGTCACTGATATCTAAAAATATAGATTAAATTACTACTACATAAATATTATCAAAATGTTGAAAAGATATAATTTTAATGATATAAGTTTTTTACTAAAATAATATAGTTGTAATACTATAATATCACGAGTGATAATATAATATTATCAAAAAGGACATTATAAGGCTCTTTATTATGATTATCGTCCCTCACAAATAAAGTATGATAATCGCTCATATTTTAATAAGAATATTAGGTCTTTATCTGAAAGACAGGTGAGATGGGTGCAGGAATATTTAGCTTCTAATAAGAGCGTCAGCTTCTCTAATATTGGTGCAACTGATCGGTACCAAGCATTAATAAACGCACTAGCGCAGCATGAGAATTTTAGAGAACTTGTAGATGAGTCTTATTCAAAAATGTTACATAGCTTAATACCTGAGGTGCATTTTAAATGGGTTTCAGATAGTTTAAGAGCGCAGATCTTTGCTCTGCATATTTTATCATCAGAGTATGGGTATAATTTTGACCAAAATAGTCATGACCTAATGAATGAATTGTATTATTTTTTTGACGATAAAAATAATACAACGTATATAGATAATAAAATAATTTTACTAAACAATATAAAGAAAAGATGGCATGTTGTTTTTGAGAAGGATAATTATTCTAAATGGCTGGCTGAAAATAATAAAGAACAGATAGAATGGACTCGAGATTATTTAAGAAAGGATGGTAGGTACAATTATTTAGGAAGAGATACAAGTTTGCACGAAGAAATAAGAAGTCATATTTTAGCTGCCTTAGACATTGTGGACTTTCCAATTAATGACAAAGAAATTGAAAGTTATGTTCAGTCTGATCGTAAAGAACGAATTATTGATAAGATGAAGCGCGCTTGGAGCCAACAAAAATATCGTGATGCGGGTAAGACAAAAAAGCCATATCATCTACCACTGACAAAAAAAACCAAAGCTAGATTAGAGAAGATGGCACAGGTGCAAGGACTGTCAGAGACAGCCACGCTTGATATATTAATAAATCGATTTTATGAGCTCGATTATGTCGATGTTGATGGCAAAGATTTATACTAGGCCTTATCAATATAACCTTGCAGCTCATCAGCTGTGATACCTTGCTCTAATAGCGCTTTGATCAGATCTTGTTTATTAGCATTCCGTAATGAATCTGGCTGATTACTTGCAAGCGATTGCTCAATTTCCTGCCTAGCAGTTCGAAAATCTACTACCTCACCTTTATCTCTTAGCAAATCTAAAAAGTCAGCCCAGACCTGCATAATCTTACGGCGTTCTTCTAAATGCTGCGCGTGGTTATAAACCGCGCGAATGCTGCTTTTTTTATCATGTGCCAATTGCTTCTCGATCGCGTCACCCATATAGCCAAGCTCGTTTAGATTGGTTGAGGCGATATGACGAAAGCCGTGACCTGTTTGTTTGCCTGCGTAGCCTAAGATATCGAGTGCGTTATTGATAAACTCCTCACTGTAGGGCTGATGCATGCCTGTATGATAGAACACATATTCATATTGCCCCGTGATGGCTTTCATCTCTTCTAGCACTGCGAGCATTTGATCGGATAGTGGCACGACGTGCTTACGCGCAATCTTAAGGTTATCGATATCAACACGCCATAAGCGGTTGGCAAAATCGATGTGTGACCATTTCATCATACGCAGCTCAATAGTGCGGCAAAATGGATAAGCTAAAAACTTCATACCCAATCGGGTTTGGTTATGACCATGATAACCCTCGATAGCTTGAAGAAGAGCAGGTAGCTCATGGATATCCACGTGCTTCATATGCTGGCTTTTGGCTTTGGGGTAGAGTTCCTTTAGATCATCGATTGGATTTTGCTCAATGATGCGTTCGCGTTTGGCACGTCTTAAGACATTAGCAACCAAATCAATGGTTCGTCTGGTCACCTCACGTGGCGGCTCACCGTTTTTGTTCACACGCGTTTCGATCTCATCTGCCATCGATCGACAATCTTCAAAGCTTACATCTTTTAGTGCCATGCCTTCAAAGTGGGGCAACACGTCTTTATGCATCCGGTTATAGTCTTGCTGATAGGTACGCGGCTTAACGTTGCGCTTGCGCTCAGCGAGCCAGTCTAAGGCGTAGTCATTAAATTTCTGCGCGTGGATGTTAGCAAGCTTGTCTTGACGCTTTTTATTTTTTGGGTCGATACCATCAGCGAGCAGCGCTTTAATCTCAGTATTGGCTTGTCTAGCTTCAGCAAGCGACATGATGGGGTAAGTACCAAGTGTGAGCCGTGTCTGCTTACCATCGAAGCGATAGGCGCTTATCCATGTCTTTGTGCCAGTATTGCGTACTAATAGCTGTAAGCCTTGCTGATCACTGTATTTGTCAGGACGTGAAGGTGTGCATTTCTCACTAGGTTTAAGCTTGCGTATCTTACTATCGCTTAACATGTTGGTCTATTCCCTATGGCTACAAGCTATATGAATCAACAAATACAACAAGTACGTTGGTCTAATGCTGAATCATAAAGCCTAAATGTTGGTCTTTTTGAGGTCTAATGAAATCATAGACCAACAGATAGACCAACACAAGCCATGGGATAGGTGGGTTATGTTCGGATAGATTAGGAAAACGTTAGACATAAAAAAACGCTAGACGCGTTATATTTAAAGGGTTTAAGATGTATATAGGATAGTTTAGGACAAGCTGGGAAAACTAAGATTTTATAAGATTGGCGGTGAAGGAGGGATTCGAACCCTCGATACGCTATGAACGTATACACACTTTCCAGGCGTGCGGTTTCAGCCACTCACCCACTTCACCGTTTAGACAGACCGCATTTGCACGATACTGATTTTTGACTGGCTAAGTATAGCGGATACCATTTAAAAAGTCACGACTTACGCCTTATCTTTCTTTATTGATGGACGCCTGCTAGGATACGCATACGAAATAACAAGTATAGACGATTGAGAGTTGCATGATAAGAGTTGGTGGGTATCAAGGTATTTTGAACAACAGCATAATGGCGGTATTTGCTATTGTAGTAGGGCTATCATCAGCGCAGGCAGATGACCTTACTCAGTGTAGTCAATCTTTTTATGGCGGGGTTTATCCAGAGTTTACCAATACCAAGCTTGATAAGAATACTCAAGCCTTGTGTATGGACGGGTTTGCCGTTATGTACTCGGGCGTGTCACGGACACCATTGTGGTCAGCTGAGCATCTAGACCGCCGCCGCTTGCAGCAAGCAAAAACCATCGACCGCGAAGACAGCTTTCATGAGGAGAGCCGTCTACCTAAGTCTATGCGTGCCTCGTTGTCTGATTATTCAGGCTCAGGCTATGATCGTGGGCATCTAGCGCCCAATGCCAATATGGCCACTCGCAGTCAGCAATATGATAGTTTTAGTCTGGCGAATATCGCCCCGCAGTCACCGCGTAACAATCGCTATATCTGGCGTAATATCGAGTCTGCTACCCGCTACTTAACCCAGCAGTATGGCGAAGTCTATACCATCACGGGCGTGGCTTTTACGGGCAAAAAGACCAAACAGCTTGCCAAGCGCGTATTGGTACCCAGCCATTTTTTCAAGGCCGTCTATATTCCAGCGACCAATCAAGCAGGGGTGTATTACGCGCCCAATGATGAGTCAGAGCGCATAGAGGTCATTAGTGTAGATGAGCTAACGGCTAAAGTCGGCATTGATGTTTTGCCGGTGCTCGATCGCCAGACCAAAGCGCAAGCGTTTGCACTGCCACTAAAGGCAGGTGATAGCGCCGACTTGCCTGATCAGCCAGTAGAGGAACCGACATGGCTGCTGTTTGTTTTGGCCATTATTGAGTGGCTACTGACTCAATTACAGGCTTAACGCGCTTTTAGTGACATCTCAATGTGCTGACATGCATGATTGAATTACTATAAAAAGGATGACAAAATGATTGAACCCTTTGCCAATAACCACCAAAGCATGCAAATTGGAGAGCTGGTCATCGAAAATCAGCAGGACAAAATCACGATTTATGGCGATATCGATGTGACCTTCGATGCGGCAGGGCATCATCAGGCTCAGCAGCTACACGAGCTGACAACCAAAATTATGCAAGCTTTTGATAATGGTTTGCCTTATAGTAATAACGAGGCAAAGTCAAAAGAAAATGATGACCAATCGGACAAAAATATCGACAACCCTTTCCTGTAACTCTTTGATATGGTTTTGGTTTTATAGAAATAATAAAGTACAAAAAAATTACTAGGCAAACAGATAAAATTGCTTATAATGGGTCAAGACATCGCTTATGTCGCTCAAATCTTTGAACAAAAGCTTGTGAGCAATCGCGATAACGACCATCAAACGCCACATATTAACTCACGATGTGCGGCGTTGATGAGTAAAATCGCAGCGCTTATATAAAAGATTCTAGCAAAGGATGAGCATAGAACAGCAGAAACATCACGTTTCGAGTAATCATTGTTTGATTAATCATTGTATGAAGGGAGTCACTCTATGAAACTATTTACAAAAACCGCTTTAGCAGCTGCCGGTATCAGTATGGCGACCATGGCGTTTGCCGCTGATCCATTACACAATACAACATGGCAGACGTATGACGACGGTAAGCCAAAAGGCACGGTAAAAATTACCGAGTCTAACGGGGTGCTGACCGGTAAGCTCATTGCAACGAACTCCGCCAAAGGCAAAAAACACGTCGGCATGACTGTCATCAAAGGCCTAAAAGCTGACGGTGGTGGTAAATATAGCGGTGGTACGATCACTGACCCAGAAAAGGGTAAAGACTATCGCATGACAGCCAGTTTAAATGGCAATACTCTAAAGCTAAAAGGCTATATCGGTCCATTCTCACGTAGCCAAGAGTGGAAAAAGAAATAAACTATACGCGTTATATTAAGCGTTAGAACACAAAAATCCCGCCAAACCGAGAGGTCTGGCGGGATTTTTGATGGGGCATCTCTTTAATACAGTCGGTGAAAGTACGCTAGATGAAGAGGCACTGGATTAAGAAACGCTAGGTTGTGCCTTATATCACAAACTCAGGATACGCTTCCATGCCACACTCTGCGATATCTGCGCCTTCGTATTCATCCTCTTCAGAGATGCGTAGACCTATGATCAGCTTGATCAGTGCCCAAACGATTAGGCTTGCGACAAACACCCAGACAAAGATCGTCGCCGCGCCTGCAATTTGACCCAAAAAAGTCGCTGCAGGATTGGTAATAGGCACGAGAAGTAAACCAAACAGACCCACGACGCCGTGTACCGATATTGCACCCACTGGGTCATCTATTTTTAGTTTATCGAGTGCCAAGATAGACAAGACCACGATAACCCCAGCGATCAGCCCAAAGAGCGTGGCTTGTAAGGCAGAAGGGGTCGATGGTTCGGCAGTGATGGCGACCAGCCCAGCGAGTGCGCCGTTTAAGAGCATGGTCAAATCCGCTTTACCAAAGATCAAACGTGCCAGCAGCAATGCTCCGATAGCGCCGCCTGCGGCTGCGGCGTTGGTGTTCAAAAACACCATGGCCACAGAGTTGGCACTGGCGATGTCGCCCAGCTTGAGGACGGAGCCGCCATTAAACCCAAACCAGCCCATCCACAGTATCAAAGTCCCAAGGGCGGCCAGTGGCAGGTTGGCCCCCGGTATCGCCCGTATTTCACCTTTTGGTCCGTACTTGCCTTTGCGCGCACCTAGTAGTAGTACGCCTGCCAATGCCGCCGCCGCTCCTGCCATATGCACAATACCTGAGCCAGCAAAATCAGAGAACCCCAAGTCGCCAAGGTTATATAAACCAAACACATCGTTGCCGCCCCATGTCCAGCTGCCTTCTAATGGATAAATCAGCCCTGTCATGACCACTGCAAACAACAAAAACGACCATAGCTTCATACGCTCAGCCACCGCGCCTGAGACGATAGACATACAGGTCGCCACAAACACCACTTGAAAGAAAAAGTCAGAGGCTGCAGAGTAGACAGAGTCACCGCCAAATCCGTTTTCGCTAGAGGCAGCTAGCGCATCGGCGACCAAGGCGTCGCCACCTGCGATACCGCTCAAAAACCACTCGCCGCCATACATAATGGCATAACCGCAAATCATATACATGGTACAGGCGGTGGCGAATAGAGTGATGTTTTTGGTTAAAATCTCAACGGTGTTTTTGGAGCGGACCAGCCCTGCTTCTAGCATGGTAAAACCCGCTGCCATCCACATGACGAGCGCGCCACACATTAAAAAATAGAACGTATCAAGTGCGTACTGAAGCTCAAAGATTTGGTTTTGCATGTTAATTCCCCCTTGAATTGATGCAATATAGAGCGTTAGGTAGGACTTACAAATCAGCGTTTGTAAGTAGGTCGTGCGCTTTAGATAGCGTCAGGACCCGTCTCGCCCGTACGAATACGAATGACTTGCTCGAGTGCTGTGACAAAGATTTTGCCGTCACCGATCTTACCTGTGCTCGCGATGCGGGTGATGGCTTCGATAGCAGGCTCGACCATCTCGTCAATAACAGCCACTTCGACTTTTACTTTAGGTAAAAAGTCCACCACGTATTCTGCGCCGCGATAGAGCTCTGTGTGGCCTTTTTGGCGACCGAACCCTTTAACTTCAGTGACTGTGACGCCTTTGACACCGATGTCAGAAAGCGCTTCACGCACATCATCGAGCTTAAACGGTTTTAAGATCGCAGTGATTAGCTTCATAAAAAATTCCTTATTTGTGTGATGCCGCAGGTTGAGAGAAGTTGTGGTGCATCTCATCGTAGTCATGCTTGATATAGGTCATTCAAGAACTGTGCCAAACCTACTCAAGGGGGGAGGTAGGAGTGGGCTTATTGGTACAAAAATCACCAGTATCATGACACACATCACGCACTATAACGCCGCGATTATACTTATCGTCATGCGTCATACCGCGTCAATCAACCTTTGGCGTTAAGCCTATGAAAACTTTATTATAACCAACTTTCTAGGTGCTTGGGGAGGCTATCGATTTATTTCATGTGACGATTTGCTAAGCGGTTTTTATAAATAATAAAAACAAAAAGGGATACCTATCATCACTATATAAGGGATGAGGTATAGGGGATGAGGTCAAAAAACGCGCCGAGCATAAACACATTACTCAGCGCTGGTAAGATAAGAGAATCAGGCGGCAGACGGTGTGGCGTATAGTCTTTGGGATAGCTCTTATGCTTTAGGAAAAAGCAGATAAGGGGTTTGGGTGCTGACCAGTAATTTTTCCGTATCGCTGCCTTGCAATAGCTCACGTAAGCGCGACTGCCCAAATGCCCCTGACATCAACAGGCCAATGTCATTTTCGGTTTGATAATAATTGAGGGCTGCTGTCACGTCGCGGCAATCGAGTAACGCCTTTTTCGACTTGATGCCCGCTTGCTTGAGGCGTGCGTAAGCTTCGCGCAGCGCATCGCAGTTTTCAGAGTTTTCTTTGCCCACCATCACGATGTGGACGGTTAGGGCGCGAATAAGCGGCGTTTTACAGAGCCAATTGAGCATTTTATGACAAGTGGGACTGTTGTCGAAGGCAAATAGCGCCGTTGTAGGGGGCAAAAATGGTGCATGAGTCACCAAAATGGGGCAAAGACTGACTCTGATGAGTCGGCTCAAAGTCGATTTGCAAGTGACATGATGACCGATGACGATCAATTGCGCTTTGTCATCGACATAATCGATACTTTCACTGAGGTTTTCGTGCCGATGCAACGTATAGGTTTTGAGTTTTTGTCGTTGCTGCTCGCAGTAGGTGGTGGCTTGATGCAACAGCAGCTTGCCTTGGGCTTTTAATTCACAGTTGCTTAGATGTTCTTTATTGGTAAATTGCTCAAGCAAAGTATTTTCGTCGTCGATATTTAGGCAGCCAGAGTAGTTTACCGCGGCTTTTTGTTGCAAGCTTGGCACCGAGTGCAAGAGGCCGATAGGCGCCTGCAGGCGAGTCGCTGCCCACATACTGGCTTCCAACACGGCTTGCACGTGATCAGGACAGTCCAAGCAGGCAATCACACTATCTGGTTTTAAATTACTCATAAGACCACCACATCATTCCGACAATAAAAAGACAGCTGCTTGGCGAAAAGCTGGGCAATGTGACTGATGCCCAACTCTCTCAACCAACGCAGCTGTTTATTAAACTATATATTCAATTATCTACTGGTAATGCATTAATCCAGTAAGCCAATGTCTCGGCGATCGTGGATAGAAAAACGGTCAATCAGGGTTCGGCTTGCATTATTGAGTCCCACCACTTTGACATCAATGCCTTCTCGTTGCAAGCGCATGACCAGCTTGTCCAAAGTGTCCACGGCGCTGACGTCCCAAAAGTGCGCTTGGCTGACGTCAATCTCGATACTATCTAGGGCTTCTTTGGTATCAAAGCTGTGCAAAAACTGCGTGGTCGAGGCAAAAAATACCTGCCCTTGCACATAGTAATAACGCGTGTTGCTACGCTCATCGTACTCACTAAAGATGGTTAAGAATTGACCAATCTTATTGGCAAAGGCCAAGGCAGAGAGCAGGACACCGACACCGACACCGTACGCCAGATTGTGCGTAAAGACTGTGGTCACGACCGTGGCTAGCATGACGATGTTAAATGACATCGGATGCGTTTTAAACTCACGAATAGACTGCCAATTAAAGGTGCCAATCGACACCATAATCATCACCGCCACCAGTGCGGCCATTGGGATTTGACTGACCCAGTCGCTCAAAAACACCACTAAGATGAGCAGCACCACACCGGCAATCAAGGTCGACAAGCGCGTCCGACCGCCAGATTTGACGTTGATCATCGACTGACCAATCATCGCACAGCCGGCCATACCGCCAAAAAACCCTGACACCACGTTGGCCATCCCTTGACCACGGCATTCTTTGTTTTTATCACTTGGCGTATCTGTCAGCTCATCCACGATGGTCGCCGTCATCATAGACTCTAGCAAACCTACGATGGCAAGCGCGATAGAGTAAGGCGCGATGATCAGTAAAGTATTGAGGTTTAGAGGGATGTCTGGCAACAAAAACATCGGCAGCGAATCTGGCAGATCACCCATGCTGCCGACGTTACGAATATCAAGGTTCATATACATCGCCACCGCCGTCAGGCCCACGATACAGATAAGCGGCGATGGGATCACCCGTCCGATTTTCGGAATCAGCGGAAACAAGTAAATAATCGCAAGGCCCGCTGCGGTCATGATGTAGACCGTCATCCCGACGCGCTCAGTCATTGGATTTAGCTCAGGGAGCTGGGCGGCAAAGATGAGTATCGCCAAGGCGTTGACAAAGCCAATCACCACCGAGCGCGAGACAAAGCGCATCAAATTACCCAGCTTTAAAATACCCATCACAATCTGAATGCCGCCGCACAGTAAAGTCGCGGCCAGTAGATACTGTAAACCATGCTCGGCGACCAAGTCGACCATCACCAGTGCCATCGCGCCTGTCGCCGCCGAAATCATACCTGGACGACCACCGACAAAACTGATCACCACCGCGATACAAAACGAGGCATACAAGCCGACCTTTGGATCGACCCCAGCGATGATAGAAAAGGCAATGGCTTCAGGAATTAAGGCGAGGGCAACGACCAGACCTGATAACACATCACCACGAACATTGGAAAACCACTCGTCACGTAAGTTATCAATAAAAGATGTCATAAGTAAACTGCATAGGGTTAGAGGCAAAAAAAGTAATCATCCATAAAATGATCGCGTCGCTATAAAATAGCGGTTCATCTTTTTTTACCACAACATGCGCCTTGTCATGTTGTGGTATTGAATTATCAGAGGTCAATCATCAACACATCGATGGGTTTATTGATGGGTATCACAAATACACTCACCAATAATAACTATGATGATAAATCCTATCAGATTGCCTAAAAAATAGTATTTAAAATGGGTGCTTAAAGTAGTGTATATAAAATAGCACCTACAATAACGTATAGAGTCAGCAATGAGATGCTGCAATAGAAGGTGATAAAACGCTGCCCAACAAGCACAGTAGTTTGATTTTGATAGCAAGGTAGCCTACAGTCGCCGCAAATCAAAAGTGACTGAGGGGCAAATAGCACGCAAACGCTAACAACATGCTACACTAAAATGCCAAGCTCAAGACTTAGAGTAAGACTTAGCAAAAACCCTGTGCTGACAGATCAGGGCGGCTATTATAGCATTAGACCCTGAATATAAAAACAGGCGCATAATAGCATAAAGTCATAAAAAATCAGTACCGAAATCTGAACGATACCGTTATCATGATTGTTATCTTGACGGTAGCGCCTAACGCTTGATACAGCAGCATAGTTAATGCTATGCCCGTCGCTTCAGCCACTATATAGAGCCTCTTTTATTCGTCTTATCCTGTATCTTAGCCATATTACCCATCGTTTGCTTGTTTAATTTTAATAGAAGGAATAGATATGACCACCAGTACTACAACAGAAGCCTTACTTCATAAAGGCAGTGGGTTACAAGTCGTGGTCGGTTTGGGGCAGTCGGGGCTGTCGGTGGCGCATTATTTGGTCAAGCAAGGCTATCAGGTCGCTGTCACCGATGCGCAAGCGGCGCCAGCGTTGGCAGCGAAGCTGCCAGAGGCCGTGACGACGCGTCAGTTTGGCGCGATTGACGCTGAGCTATTGCAGCAGGCGGCGCGTATCATTATCAGCCCAGGTATCGCCCTTAGCACGCCTGCGGTGGCGGCGGCGCGTCAAGCCCATATCCCAGTGGTCAGCGACATTCAATTATTTTGTGACGCCTGCCGTGTCCCTATCGTCGCGATTACAGGCTCTAATGCTAAAAGCACGGTAACCACTTTGGTTGGTCAGATGGCGGCAGATGCGGGCGTCAACGTCGGTGTCGGTGGCAATATCGGCGTACCGGCGCTGACGCTACTAGAAAATAGTGAAATGGCGCTGGCTGTACTTGAATTGTCGAGCTTTCAGTTAGAGACGGTCAGCAATCTGGGTGCGCAAGTAGCGACTGTGCTCAATATGTCGCCTGATCATCTCGATCGTCATGGCGATATGCTCGGCTACCATCAAGCCAAACATCGTATTTTTCAAGGCGCTAAGTCAGTGGTCATCAACCGCGAAGATGCGTTGACGCGACCACTGGTGGCTGATAACTTACCCAGAATCAGTACAGGTATTCATGCGCCTGACAAAGACCAATATGGGCTGATTGTCGATTCCGATGGGCAGACTTATTTGGCGCGTGGTACACAAAAACTACTGTCGGCAGACAAACTGTTGATTAAAGGTCGGCATAATTTGCTCAACGCGCAAGCGGCGCTGGCGTTAGGCGAGCTGGCGGGGTTGCCGCTGGCGAGTATGCTGACGACTTTGCAGCAGTTCACAGGTCTTGAGCATCGCTGTGAATACGTGGCAAGCGTGGCTGGTATCGATTATTTTAATGACTCAAAAGGCACCAATATCGGCTCGACCATAGCAGCCATCGAAGGGCTTGGCGCTGTCTATGCGCCAAAAGATGGCAAGCTGCTGCTGGTATTAGGCGGGCAGGGCAAGGGGCAGGCGTTTGGTGAGCTGACGCCTTTTATCAATCAGTACGTCAGCCAGGTTTTGTTTATTGGCGAAGATGCACCGCTGATAGAGCAGCATTTGCGCGCGGCTAAGATCAGTCATGACGTAACGCTACATCAGTGCCAAACGCTAGAAAACGCCTTTGCCACCATCTTGCAAGTGACCTCAAGCAGTCTCTCGCAAGTACAGGCTGTGCTGTTGTCGCCTGCGTGTGCCAGCTTTGATCAATACAGCGGCTATGCCGCGCGCGGTGAGCATTTTAGTCAATTGGTCCATCAGTTAGCAAGCGAGTCGGCAGAGACAGCGACCCCTTAGTGGTATGAGTGGCTATCTGGCATTCTATGCCGGCAGCTGGTGGATGGGCAAGGCGCACAGGTGTTTTTTGATAAATGATTGTTTTGCTTATAGATTGCTGCTACTGTCTTTTATAGCCAGCCTACTAATCAAGCGTAGAGATGACTGTGTCATTGCTTGAGTAATGGTTAATCGCGCCGATGGTCGATGATGGTCAGTCGTTGTTTGTCTTAGCCTTAGCCTTAGCCTCAGGTTTGTTTGTTGGTATGTGTTTTTTTAAACGGTGGCGTTGTATAGACGCCGTGTTTTTCGTTCGTTAGTGTATATAAAATTATGGCGCTCTCTTCTCTTTTTCGTTCTTCGTCCCAACCAAAGACAGCCACTGGCGCTGATGGTATTTTATCGATGCCGTCAGCGCGTGCTGTTTTGATAGCGAGCGTTGGCTGTATGCTGGTGCTCAGCTTGTTGATGGTCGCCTCTGCTTCTATCCCATTCGCCCTGAGCCGTGGTATGAGCGAGCTGTACTTTTTTAAAAACCAGCTGCTTTACATGACCATTGGACTTATCATCGCCGCCATCCCTTATTATGGGGTGTCTTTGCGGCGACTTTATAAGACAGAGACCCAGTTTATACTGCTGGGGGTTACCGGTTTGCTGCTCGTTGCTACCTTGTTTAGTACTCCGATTAACGGCTCAAAACGCTGGTTAAATTTGGGTGTCTTTAACTTTCAGGTGGCCGAGCTGGCAAAGCTTGTAATGATTGTCTTTGTCTCTGACTTTGTGGTACGCCGCTCGTTTGAAGTGCGCAATGGTTTAGATGGGTTTTTGCGCATTATGTTGGTGGTGGTGCTGATTACCATGCTCCTACTCTCACAGCCAGACTTTGGCTCGTTTGTCGTTATTTTAGGCACGATTTTTGCGATTTTTTATATCGCAGGTGCGCCTTACAAGCACTTTGTCGCACTGACTGCCGCTGCCATCGGTGGGGCTGTGTTGATGGTGACAACGGCGCAGTATCGCTTGGTGCGAGTGATGTCGTTTATGGATCCGTTCGATGATGTGCAAGATACCGACTATCAGTTGGCGCGCAGTTTGATTGCCTTTGGTCGTGGGCAGTTTACTGGCGTGGGCTATGGTGAGAGTGTACAAAAACTCTCGCATTTGCCTGAAGCGCATACCGATTTTTTATTGGCCATCACAGGTGAGGAGCTGGGTTTTGTCGGGGTGACGATGGTCTTGGTGCTTGAGGCGCTGATCATCGGTAGTGCGATGCGCATCAGTTACAACGCGCTAAAACGTCGACAGATGCGCATGAGCTATACCGCTTTTGGTATCGGTGTGGTGTTTATTGCGCAAACCATCATCAATGCGGCGATGAATATGGGAGCGATTCCGACCAAAGGCTTGACCATGCCGTTTTTTAGTTATGGTGGTTCATCTATGCTGATCAGCCTTGTGATGGTAGCGCTGCTGCTAAAAATCTACAAAGAAAGCCCTGAGATTGAAAAGAGTCAGTGCCGTTACTATTAAGCCCTAAACCAAACACCGTTACTATATTCCTAGGGCTTAACTGTATTGCAAAGTGATTAAAAAGCGTCGCTATTATGAGTGGCGCTTTTTGCTGTTGGTCTATTGTTTATTTACCAAGCTCAACTGCTGCTGGCCTTGTAGCGGCGCGTGGTCCCACTGTGCAGTCGCCTGCTTGAGCATCCGCGCAGGTGTGTCTATCTCGACACTCGGCTGCTGCAAAAGCTGTAATGCGGTCGCGATTAGCTGACTTGGGTCGCGGGTGTCTATTGGCTGCGCTAGGTTTTGTTTAGACAGCTTTTGCCCGTTTGGGCTGCAGATCAGCGGCAGATGATACCATCGGTCAATCGCGGGCAGGCGTGCTGCTTGCATGATGCTGATTTGGGCGGTGGTCATGGGCAGGATATCCAAACCGCGCATGATGTGCGTAACCCCCTGCAAGCCATCATCGAGACTGGCGGCCAAAATATAATTGATCATGCCGTCTTGTCGACGCACCACCATATCGCCCAAGGTCTGCTGCGGATTGTCCCACTGTTGTCCCTGAATACCATCATGAAACCCAATGAGATAATCGGGCAGCTGTATGCGTAGCTTGTGCCGTAGCCTATCTAATGCTTTGGTGACACAGCGCCGCGGATAGCGTTTTCTGTTTGGCAGCACAGTCAGCTGTGTCGCAGTATCTGTATGGGCAGGGATTTGATCTTGCTGCGCCCAATATTGCTCTAGGTCTTTACGTGAGCACTGACAGCCGTAGGTCAGTGGCCGTAGGGTCGAGGCCAGATACTCATTATAGATATCGATGCGCTCAGATTGATACACCACATCACCATCCCAGTGTAACCCCAGCACTTCTAGGTCGATCAAGATCTGCTCAGTAAACTGCCGATCGCAGCGCTCTGTATCTGTGTCTTCAATACGCAATAACCACTTACCGCCAAGTGATTTTATATGGCAGTAGCTGGCAAGGGCGGTGGTCAGTGAGCCAAGATGTAGCTCGCCGGTTGGGGAGGGGGCAAATCGGCCGATAGGCGGTGTGGGTATGGAGGTCGTGGGCATAGGCATTTATAGGATAATTAAAATAAACGATGACAGGTTAAGGGACGCCGTTATCGCGGACTAGGTCATATAGGATACTGTATCTGCTGGCCAAAAGATGTTTATAAAACGCAACAAGCGACCACATGATGGTCGCTTGTGCTGAGATAATGCTATTGATTTGTTATCTCTCGGATTTATATGCCTATGCGCCTTGGTTTTGGCGCTCTTTGATTTCTGAGAGAGTCTTACAGTCGATGCACTGGGTCGCGGTTGGACGCGCTTCGAGACGACGCAAGCCAATCTCTACGCCGCAGGTTTCACAAAAGCCATAGTCGTCATTTTCGATTTCTGCCATGGATTTGTCGATTTTGCGAATGAGCTTACGCTCACGGTCACGCGTACGCAGCGCCAAAGCAAACTCTTCTTCTTGAGTGGCGCGATCATTGATATCTGGCATGGCGCTTGACTCATCTTGAATATAAGTCTTGGTACGGTCTGCCTCACCAATCAATTGGTTTTTCCAGTCCAATAAAATCGCCTTAAAGTGCGCCAATTGCGCATCAGACATATACTCTTCGCCTTCGGCTGGCACATAAGGAGTAAACTTCACTTCACTCGGATTCGTGGTCAGGGTGCTCATATGGGTATCCTACTTTTTCAAATTAATTCAATAAAACGACGCATCAAAAGACAAGACGTTATCAATTTATAAACGCTATAAGTTGTCCCTTTATAAAACGTTTTACCACTTGGTAACACAAGTAACACAGCTGATCTAATAATAAAGTTGTCTCGATATGACGACAGCGACATATCAGTACCCCAGTATATGGTTATGTATATTTTTATTTAAATACCTTGATGCAAATACCTCAGTGTAAATAGGGTAATTGGCCTACTGGTCGCTAAACAATATAACAAAACACGGACTATGAATACTTAGCGTGTGGTCAGGTTAGCCATCCTAGCTATTATAATTTTGTCTAATCTCGGCTATAGGTTATCTTTATATTTTAATCATCATCTGGTTTGATAAGTTGTATCACTGTTTTTCATAATAATGAAGCAGTTTTTATCATTGTTGGTGTTTTAATGGAGTCAGACATCACCTATCTAAGCCAGCAATATCGGCAAGAAGTCCGATACATCAGGGCTGCATCACGCTCGCCGCGATAAATCTGGGCGTCAAGTATCCAGTCTTTCTACCCAGCTTGCAACCTCTCCATTGTTGGCTAATTGCAACCAACGGTAACCCGGCTGGGCACGTTTATCATAGGCAAAGTCATTTGCAAAAGGTTTGAACTGATAGCAGGTAGAAGGGGTGCTATATACCGTGACCCCTTGATAATAGCGTACTTGCTCTTGATGAGTATGACCGCTGATGATTACTTTTAAGTGCGTAAACGCACTCATCTGCTGCCAAAAATCCTCGCTGTTTTTTGCCATATGGGTATCGATCCAGTCAGAATCGACAGGAATCAGATGGTGATGGACGGCAATGAGCGCAGGCTTGCTACAGTGGCTGAGCTGCTGACATAGCCAATCGATATCGCTTGGCGCGATCTCACCTGAAACCTTGCCTGCGATGGATGAGTCCAAAAACAACAACTGCCAATGAGCAGACTCAATCACATGCCGACTGAGCAAACGCGGGTCAGCTGGTTTGGCCACCAGCTCACGCTGAAAAAACGGCAAATCATAGCCCAGCTCATCGGTCACATCATGGTTGCCGGCGATACAAGCAAAAGGAATGCCAGTCGCTTGTAGGACGGCAAAAATATGATCGTAGATATCAGGTTTTACTCGGTTGACCAAATCGCCCGTCACCACAATCAAATCGCAGCGAATATCATCGTTTAATGCTTGCGCCAGTACCGTCTCAAAGCTGTGCTGACACAAAACAGCGTCACCGCTACGATCGTCTGTGCTCTTGTTGACAGGCGTTGATAGGTGCAAATCCGTGATTTGTAAAATATTGAGTTGTTCATCAGGTGGGCAAAGCGTGTTGACAGGATAGCTTGGCATTGGGGCGCTCCCTCATCGACTCAAAACAATCAAAGTTGCCAGAACGACTATGGATAAACAATGGTGATTTGGCATGGCTGATGCCAGCCCTATTAAAGCAAGTTTATAACATAAAGTGAATGAAAGCTCTAGCAATATTGATGAAATAAAGTTGGATAACATCAAGGTAAAACTTGTTTATAACCCAGTGGTTACCTAGTGCCGGCGCTCTGCTGACCAAAACCTAAGCGTTTTTAATTTGCTAAAAAACAACGCAATAAAAAACAAAATCGCTAATATCAAAACAATAGCAAGACCGGTCTGGATGTCCAGCCAAATACTGCCCCACACGCCCAGCGTGACGCCAACCTGAGCGATCAGTAAAGACATGAGGACCATTTGCTTGGGCGAAGATGCCCATAAGCGTGCACTCAAGGCTGGCAGTACCAAAAGGCCACTGATCAGTAGGCTACCCACCGCCTGCAAGGCAATGGCACAAAACCCTGCCAATACCCCCATAAAAAATAACCGCTGGCGCGCAGGATTGATACCTTGAATCCGTGCCAAGGCCTCATGAGTGGCCAGCTTGATTTGCGCAGGCCATATATAGATAAGCAGTCCTAAACCCACCAGTACACTGGTGGCAAGCAGCGGCAGATCAGCCCAATCCAGCTCAAGTAAATTACCGAACAAAAACCCCAGTACATTGGCTTGCTGGTCGGTCAGCTGAGTCAATGTCAGTAGTCCCAAGCACAGCAGCGACACCGCGACGACGGCCAGTACTGCATCGACAGGCAAGCGTTCATCATCGATAAGGACCAGTCCTAAGACCACCGCGATACTAATGATAGCAATCCCAACGCCCATAGGTAATTGCCACCACACTGCCAAAGCAACGCCAAGCAGCGTACCATGCGCCAGTGCATCGGCAAAAAAAGCCATGCGTCGCCACAATACCAGACACCCCAGAGGCGCTGAGAGCAACGCTAAAATACTACCTGCAATCCAAGCCGGGGCAATGATGGCTAACCAAGCGCTCATAAAAGATATCCGTAACAGTTTTTAGTTTGCATTAACGCTGTGTTTTTAAGGCAGTCATCAACGTGTTTGAGTGCATGTATTATAATTCGCTGGGAGCATGATGCTCGCAAGCATGCGGCTGATGCACATACGGTTGCTCATAGTGGTGACCAAACAGCTTTTGAAACTCACTACTAATCGCAAGCTCGCTTGGCTGACCTTCACAGCAGATATGCTTGTTGAGACAAATCACCCGCCGGCTGCCTTTCATCACCCAATGTAAATCATGTGACACCACGAGCATGGCGCAGCGCAAAAACGCTGGTAGCTCATCAATAAACTGATACAGCCAAACCTCAGTATCAGGATCAAGCCCTTGCATCGGCTCATCTAAAATCAACAAGTTGGGTTTGTCCAGCAGTGCCCGCGCCAACAACACGCGCTGCGTCTCACCACCTGACAAATGCAGCATCTGCCGTGACAGCAGATGCGTCAAAGACAAATTGTCAAAAATAAATTGTCGCTGCTTGGCCGTTAGGCGTTTTTTGTCCGCTTGTGCCAACAAATCACAGACGCGTAATGGCAGTATCGGCGGCACGGCAAAGCGCTGCGGGACATAACCTAGCTGTAGAGGCTGGTGAGCGGTGATTTGCCCTTTGGTCGGCTCAAGCAAGCCTAAAATAAGCTTGACCAAAGTCGACTTGCCCGCGCCATTGGGCCCAATGAGGCTAAGTGTTTCATCGACAGCAATATCGATATCGATATTCGACAGTAGACGCTGCTGACCAATATGAAAACTGATGTCACTCAAGCTCAGTAGCTTTTTACGATCAAGTGTTGTATCAGTCGTAGTGGTAGATGTAAACGGTGACATAAGCGCGCTCATAGGGCAAGGACTCAAGGTAAGATAAACGATGGATGATAAATCAACGAGCAAATAATAAACCGTCGGTATTACTGACAGGCTTGGCAGCGACCACTCAGCTCAATGACACTACGCTCCACCACAAACCCCACATCTTTTTCAGCAAAGCTCATCATCTCTTGTACCGGTACGCTACTGCATTCTTGTACCCGCTGACACTGGGCACAGATCAAAAACGCCGCCGTATGCTGAGCGCGAGGATGACAGCAGGGCACGTAGGCGTTGATAGAGGTAAGCTGGTGAATCAAGCCCTCACCGAGTAAAAACTCCAAGCTGCGATATACCGTGGGTGGTGCCACATTTTTTGTCGTTTTTTGCGCCGACACGTCATCAGCTTCATCAGGTCCGACTAGTCGCATTTGCTGCAACTGGGTGATCAGATCATACGCGCCGACGGGTTGGTTGGCTTCGAGTACCAGCTGGTATATCTGCTGCCGTAACGGCGTAAAACGCGCACCACTGAGTCGGCACTGCTCCTTTGCTGCGCGCAGGCGCTCAGTCACATCATGCGGCGTAAAGTCTTGCACATCATGCAAGTGATCGCAGACTGACAAACTCGTAGACATGAGGAAAACTCCTAAAAATTACGTAGCATTTTAGCAATGGCGTTTTCTATTGTTATATTATAACATAATAAAATAAAATTACCGAGCAACCAAAATATTGAATAAGCAAGTAAATTGACCTGCCACTGTCAAAGGGTGATCTGATGGGGATGATCGAGCTGGGGTGATAGCAACCACAAAACGATATGTCCGATGCCCAGCATCTATATTTGCTTAACTTTTTACCAACTATATACCAAAGAGCTGACTATGAATCCAATGTTTTATGATTATTTGCGTGTCTATCCGATTTTGCAGCGTCTGCTAGCATCGCTACTGCTATGGTTGGGGCTGGCCTGTGTGAGCGCGCATGCAGCCACCGTCAGCGTCAGCAACTATCCGCTGTTTTTATTGAGTGAGGCGGTGACCGAAGGCGCGCCGTCTGCCAAGCGGCTGCTACAAGCCGGCGAAGTCGGGCATCATGGCAGTATCAGCCCTGGTGATATCAAGGCAATACGCGACAGTAAGTTTGTGGTTTGGTTTGGTGAGCCGCTAGAAAACAACTTGGCCTCAAGCTTAAAGACAGCGCCTAATGCCATTGCCTTATTTGAGTTTGATGCCTTTAATCGTCATCCGCTACGTGATGTCCAAGGCAAACCCATCGCTGGCACGCTAGACCCTCATATCTGGCTCGAGCCTGATAATGCCAAAGCCATCACTCGTGCCTTGGCTGTTATCCATAGCCATGCCAATCCGCAATATAAAAACCTTTATCATGCCAATGCACAAAAATTCGCCCAGCGTTTAGACAGTGCGGTGGCCGCCGCCAGCTTTGATAGCACAAAAACTCCCTCACCCTACTGGGCTTATCATGATGCGTATCAATATATCGAAGACAGCATCAATTTACAGCTTGTTGGTAGCTTGAGTGTCGATCACCACTTAGCACCAAAAGCCAGTCAATTACGCCGGTTAAATGAGCAGCGCCCAACCAAGCGAATGTGCTTGGTCAGTCCAAATGCACCTGCCAAAGGCTTGCTGGCCAAATTACAGCCCGTCAGTACCACAGTACAAGCAGAAGACATGAGTAACAGCACAGACTTTATCAGTGGCTGGCAAACGATGGCGCAGCAAATCCATCAGTGTATCGATAAATAAGCGCAATTAAGCGCAATAACGCTTAAGTATCTGACTGACGTGCATGATTGACGGCTATTATACAAATGCCACAGTATTTTTTAAGGCATCTGATTTTAAGCTATCTGAAAAATAGTCGATCGACGATAAGATAAACACAGGAGCATGCTGGCATAGCGCCACTCCCTTTATTTAGGATGAATGATAACGGGCACAGGCTTGCCGCTCTTGATGGCAGCCATGAGCAGTGATTGGGGTAGGGGAGGGATAAAAGGTAGATTTTGCTTGCTTAACGGCTGCAGCCTCCTTATAATAAGTGGCGTTTTATTTTGGTTAAAAGGTAACACCTGTAGAGTGAGTCATTCACGGATAAAGAGGTCGCAAGTATTTTTGCTGCCTTATCCCAATGCTATAAGGCTATAGGCGTACCATGACCAAACCTGCCAAACGCACCCAAAAAGACAAGATTGGTATTTATATCAAACGCCAAGCCTGGCTGTTATTTATCTTGATCATTGCCGCTTGGATGATAGATATAAGCTGGCTACATAGTCAGCTTATCATCGCAAAGAGCACCGCAATCGGTGCACTACTGAGCTTTATTACACAGGCTGTATTTGCTTTTTTTGTTTTTTGGTACACCGGATATCGCGCGCGCAGACACATTGTCAGCCAGCTATATCGAGGTCAGATGGCCAAATGGCTATTGACTGTGTTTGGTTTTGCACTAATTTTTATTACCGTACAACCCCTATCTGCGCCAGCGCTGTTTATCGGTTTTATGGTAATGCAAATTAGTCACAGTTGGATGTTGTGGCACATACGCTAGTGCTGGTAGCTCATGATGGTATCGATTATGATCTATCTGCGATGGTTACTGATTAAATAGTACTAGGCAAGTCACCCTGCCGTCCAATTTCTCTATGACTGATTCTATAAAGTCAAAAAATGACATGTGCTTTATTTCTATTGATATGATTTTTATCGATAGGAATATAAAGATAGCGATATAGGCGACGAAGATTCATTGATAAGCGCAAAATGACGATTAAAACAACACAACGTCTCAATAAGCTTTGGGTTTAGTATTAAATATTTCTACCCAGCAAATGAAGCAAACCTATACGACTAAAGGTCAGTGGCCGCTAACTTATTCATACGGCGGATAAAAAAGTCATAATTGACTTTACACGAATACAACGCTGCATTAATATAGGCAGCTAAATATTTTGCTTATAAGCGCCGAATTGAGCGATAGCTACAAAAATGTGGCAGTAAGCAAGCACATATATAATAATTTTGCGTATACATGCAAGGGCTATTACTGAATTATCATAAGCCCTTTTTTGATAGCTAAAATTTAACTTACGCCATCAAACATCGCATCGTAATAGAACTATGGGTTGGATGTTATTGGTTACATGAGTGCTTTGGTTTGTTCTATATATTTGCTTAATCGCAACATACATAGAAAGACCACACCTCATCAGATGACAACCATATTTTTGGTAGTTGATTAAATCGTTGATTAATAAGAAGCTTACATTATGGCATCCGAGCAAACATCATCAGAATATATCTCTCACCACTTAACGAATTGGACGTACGGTTATCTGCCGGGCGAGGGCTGGAAAGTTGCTTATACTGCTGAAGAAGCAGGGCAAATGGGCTTTAACGCTATCCATCTTGATTCTATGCTATGGTCAATTGGTCTGGGTATTTTATTTTGTGCCATCTTTTGGATGGTTGCCAAAAAAGTCACCTCAGGCGTGCCAAGCAAGACGCAAGCTGCGGTTGAGATGATCGTTGAGTTTGTTGATAACAACGTGCGCGATTCATACAGTGGTACGTCAAAACTAATTGCGCCTTTGGCGTTGACTATTTTTGTCTGGATCTTCTTGATGAACTTGATGGATCTATTGCCTATCGACTTTATTCCAAGTCTGGCAGGGCAGATCGGCGCTATGATGGGCCATGATCCACATCATGTGTTCTTCAAGATTGTTCCAACGACTGATCCTAATATCACGCTTGGCATGTCATTCTCTGTCTTTTTGCTAATTCTTTTTTATAGCATCAAAGAGAAAGGCGTGGGCGGCTTTATTGGTGAGCTAACGCTGCATCCATTTAGTGCCAAGAATCCTATCTTACAAATTATTTTAATCCCCATCAACTTCATCTTAGAAGCCGTTACTCTAATTGCAAAGCCTGTCTCATTAGGTTTGCGTTTATTCGGTAACATGTATGCTGGGGAATTGATTTTCATACTGATTGCTCTAATGCCGTTTTGGATTCAATGGGCGTTATCGGTACCGTGGGCTATCTTCCACATTTTGATTATTACACTTCAAGCGTTCGTATTTATGATGCTCACGATAGTTTACTTGTCGCTTGCATCATCAACTGAACATTAATTAGACATTCAATAGGTAAATGAGGATACATCAATGGATCCAGTATTAGGTGGTTACACAGTTATCGCAGTAGCGCTACTTATCGGTCTTGGCGCACTTGGTACAGGTATTGGCTTTGCTATTCTAGGTGGCAAGTTCTTAGAAGGTGTTGCACGCCAGCCAGAGCTTGGCTCTCAGTTGCAAACTCGTATGTTCATCGTAGCAGGTCTTCTTGATGCTATTCCGATGATCGGTGTTGGTATTGCTATGCTGTTGTTGTTCGCTAACCCTCTAGCAGGTTAATCCGAAAGCTCAGTTGTAAATGTTTGGTATTCAAAGATTTATTATCCAATATAGTCAAGATTTGACTGCCAAACATGATCAATGAAACTGATTTTTCATTAACAAAGAGGTGATCACGTGAATATCAATTTTACCCTCGTCGGTCAAGCCATTGCTTTTGCAATATTTGTGATTTTTTGCATGAAATTCGTGTGGCCACCACTTATCGGGGCCATTAATGAGCGTCAGCGTAAAATCGCTGAAGGCTTGAATGCCGCAGAAAAAGCAAAAGCAGACTTGGCGACCGCAGAGCAAGATGTCCAGCAGGAGCTTGATCTTGCGAAGACTAAAGCCGCGGCTTTAATCGAGCAAGCCAACAAGAGTGCCAACCAGCTTGTCGAAGATGCAAAAGCGCAAGCGCAAGCAGAAGGTGAGCGCATTCGCCAACAAGCACAAGCATCTATCGACCAAGAAATCAATCAAGCGCGTGAATCATTACGTGCGCAAGTTGCTGAACTGGCTGTACTTGGTGCTGAGAAGATTTTGCAAGACAAAGTCGATGAGCAAAAACATGCCAGTATGTTAGACCAACTGGCGGCGAAGCTGTAATTGTGAGGATATCATGGCTGACTTATCAACCTTAGCACGACCGTACGCTAAAGCCGCGTTTGACTATGCCAACGAAAATGGTGTGGTAAATGAGTGGGAAAACTTCTTATTTATTGCCAGCCGCGTTGTCAATGACAAGTCGTTCAGTACTTGGCTGGACAATCCAGCTGTTTCTGCTGAGCATAAGTCAGCTGCTTTGGTCGATCTTTATGATACACAAGTAGCGGGTTCTAATGACTCTGCTTTTAAGCAGCTATTAGATGAGAACCAAGGTGCTCAACCAAGCGCTGACACCAGCTATCCTAAAGTATCAGTAGCACTTAGTAACTTCGTTAAACAGTTATCAGAACAAGAGCGTCTGGCGCTGCTTCCTGAAGTTTATGAGCATTATCGCCGTCACAAGGCCATAAGCTTAAAGCAGCTTGACGCATATGTGACCTCTGCCTATCCATTGACCGACGCCCAGCGTGAAACGATTCAAACGCGTCTTGCTGCCTCGTTAAATGCGAGTGTGGTGATTCACGAGTCGGTCGATCCAAGTCTATTGGCAGGCGCTACGATCAAAGTCGGTGACAAAATCATTGATGATTCGATGCGCGGCAAGTTACAACAGTTAAAAACACAGCTAACTGCCTAATGCCACTCAGTAGCGCAGCCAAATAAAATCTGCGTGAGCGTAAGAGCATTTAAGTCAGTGGGCGGGTTATCATAAATTAAAGGAAACAAGGCAATGCAACAATTGAATCCAGCGGAAATCAGTAACCTGATTAAGCAGCGTATTCAAGACCTTGATGCGGGTGCAACTGCAAAGAATGAAGGCACGATTGTCAAAGTATCTGACGGTATCGTGCAGATTCATGGTCTTGAAGATGCCATGTACGGCGAAATGATTGAGTTTGAAGGCGAAATCTATGGAATGGCGCTTAACTTAGAGCGTGATTCTGTCGGCGCGGTAGTACTTGGTGATTACCTACAGCTGCAAGAAGGTCAAAAAGCCTATTGTACTGGTCGTATTCTTGAAGTACCAGTAGGTCCTGAGCTGCTAGGCCGTGTTGTAGATGCCTTGGGTAATCCTATCGATGGCAAAGGCCCTATCGATGCCAAATTGACAGATAAAGTCGAAAAAATCGCTCCAGGCGTTATCGACCGTCAATCAGTCGATCAGCCAGTGATGACAGGTTATAAAGCCGTTGATACCATGATTCCAATCGGTCGTGGCCAGCGTGAGCTTATCATTGGTGACCGTCAGACGGGTAAAACCGCCATGGCCATCGATGCGATCATCGCCCAGAAAGCTTCTGGCATCAAGTGTGTATACGTCGCAGTCGGTCAGAAACGCTCTACTATCGCCAACGTCGTACGTAAGCTTGAGCAAACCGGTGCGCTAGAATATACCACCGTTGTAGTCGCTTCGGCATCAGAGCCAGCAGCACTACAGTACCTTGCACCATACTCAGGCTGTACGATGGGTGAATACTTCCGTGATCGCGGTGAAGATGCCCTAATTGTTTTTGATGACTTATCAAAGCAAGCGGTTGCGTATCGTCAGATTTCACTCTTGCTACGTCGTCCGCCAGGTCGTGAAGCATACCCTGGTGACGTATTCTACTTACACTCACGCCTACTTGAGCGTGCATCACGCGTCAACGCTGATTATGTAGAAAAATTCACCAATGGCGAAGTGAAAGGTAAAACCGGTTCTTTGACCGCTCTGCCTATCATCGAAACCCAAGCAGGTGACGTATCAGCATTCGTACCAACCAACGTGATCTCAATCACTGATGGTCAGATTTTCTTAGAGTCTAGCTTGTTTAACTCAGGTATTCGTCCTGCAGTAAACGCTGGTATCTCGGTATCTCGTGTTGGTGGTTCTGCGCAGACTAAGATCATCAAAAAGCTCTCTGGTGGTATTCGTACCGCTCTGGCTCAGTATCGTGAATTGGCAGCTTTTGCTCAGTTTGCCTCTGATCTTGATGATGCGACTCGTGAACAGCTTGATCATGGTGAGCGCGTGACTGAACTGATGAAACAAAAACAGTATCAGCCAATGTCAATCTCTGAACAAGCGGCCGTTATCTATGCGTCAAACGAAGGGTTCTTAGCTGATGTACCAGTTGAAAAGATTGGTGCTTTTGAAGAAGCCTACTTACGCTATATGCATGATGAGCAAAGTGAATTGATGCGCGAGATTGATGACACTGCGAACTACAACGATGATATCGCAGGTCGTTTAAAGTCAGCAGTACAGACTTTTAAACAAAATCACAGTTATTAATTTAATGGGTTAAGCCGATCTGGTGATGACTGATCGTTTAAAAAGTGGCGCGTTGTCTGATACGCTTTTTGCTAAGACAAAAGCGCCACTGTCTTAACCACCGTCGGTATTAGATCGCGTTATGCACAAAATATTGCCTTTTTTAAAGGTGAGTGTTTATCAAATGCTGCATGCGCCAATGCTTTTTAACCCTCTTATATTGGAATCATTATGGCAAGCTTAAAAGAGATACGTGCCAAAGTCACCAGTATTAAAAGCACCCAAAAAATCACTCGCGCTATGCAAATGGTAGCAGCGAGTAAGATGCGCCGTGCCCAAGAGCGCATGGAAGTGGGTCGCCCGTATGCTGATAGTATGCGCCGGGTTATTTCACATTTGGTGCATGCCTCATCAGATTACAAACATCCGTATATGGAATCGCGTCCGGTCAATAAGGTTGGCTATATTGTCATTACCTCTGATCGCGGTCTGGCGGGTGGTTTGAATATTAACTTATTCAAAGCCTTATCTAAAAGTATCCAAGATTATCAAGACCAGTCTGTACAAACTGAGTTTGCAGTCATTGGCGCTAAAGGGGTGAGTTTTTTCAAAAACTTTGGTGGTAAAGTGACGTCAGCGGTGACTGACTACGGCGACAAACCAACGTTTGAACAGTTAAACGCACCAGTTCAGGCCATGCTTGAAGATTATAGTAACGGTAATATCGACCGTATCTATGTGGTATACAACCAGTTTGTAAATGCCATGACTCAAAAGCCTATAGTCAATCAATTAGTACCGCTACCAGAGGGTTCATTTGGTGACGAAGAGAGCGGCTTACAGACAGAGCTTAGCTGGGATTATATCTACGAGCCTGACATCAAGACATTGATTGATGAATTGCTTGGTCGCTATATCGAATCGATTGTCTATCAAGCGGTAATGGAAAACATTGCCTCTGAGCAGTCCTCTCGTATGGTTGCGATGAAAGCGGCGACAGATAATGCTGGTGACCTTATTAACGATTTACAGTTGGTTTATAACAAGCTGCGTCAAGCGGCGATTACCCGAGAAATCTCGGAAATCGTTGGCGGTGCTGCTGCTGTTTCATAATTGACTACACCTATATATAGAAGTTCAAGGAGAACGCAATGAGTAGCGGTCGTATTGTACAGATTATTGGCGCGGTTCTTGACGTTGAGTTTGACCGTAATGAAGTTCCTCAAATTTTTGATGCCTTGCAAGTAGATGGTACCGAAACCACCCTAGAAGTACAGCAACAACTAGGTGATGGTATCGTACGTACTATTGCGATGGGATCAACTGAAGGCTTAAAGCGTAACTTGCCTGTGACCAACACTGGCGCGGCTATCTCTGTACCAGTGGGTACAGGTACGCTAGGTCGTATCATGGATGTTCTTGGTCGTCCTATCGATGAAGAAGGTCCAGTTGTCGCTGACGAAAAATGGTCGATTCACCGTGATGCACCAAGCTATGCTGAGCAGTCAAACAGCACTGAGCTGCTAGAGACGGGTATCAAAGTTATCGATCTACTTTGCCCGTTTGCTAAAGGTGGTAAAGTTGGTCTGTTCGGTGGTGCCGGTGTTGGTAAAACCGTCAACATGATGGAGCTTATCAACAACATCGCTCTAAAACACGAAGGTCTATCCGTGTTTGCTGGTGTGGGTGAGCGTACTCGTGAAGGTAACGATTTCTATCACGAAATGCAAGAAGCTGGCGTTGTAAACACTGAAGACTTCAGTAAGTCTAAAGTTGCGATGGTATACGGCCAGATGAATGAGCCACCAGGTAACCGTCTACGTGTTGCCCTATCGGGTCTGACCATGGCGGAGTACTTCCGTGACACCAAAGATCCTGCCACTGGCAAAGGTCGTGACGTACTATTGTTCGTGGATAACATTTACCGTTATACACTAGCGGGTACCGAAGTATCAGCACTACTTGGTCGTATGCCATCAGCGGTTGGTTATCAGCCAACACTTGCTGAAGAGATGGGTCTGCTGCAAGAGCGTATTACCTCAACGCAATCAGGCTCTATCACTTCAGTGCAAGCCGTCTATGTACCAGCGGATGACTTGACGGATCCATCACCAGCAACGACGTTTGCTCACTTGGATGCGACAGTCGTACTAAGCCGTGACATCGCCTCACAAGGTATCTATCCTGCGGTTGATCCACTAGATTCAACCTCACGTCAGCTAGATCCACAAGTCATTGGTGAAGAGCACTATAACGTCGCTCGCGGTGTGCAAGAAGTGTTGCAGCGCTATAAAGAGCTAAAAGACATCATCGCCATCCTAGGTATGGACGAGTTGTCAGAAGAAGACAAACTGGTTGTTTATCGCGCTCGTAAGATCCAGCGCTTCTTATCTCAGCCATTCCACGTTGCCGAAGTCTTTACTGGTGCGCCTGGTAAATATGTACCACTACGCGATACCATTGCCAGCTTTAAAGCAATCATCGCTGGTGAATACGATGACCTACCAGAGCAAGCGTTCTACATGGCTGGTAGCATCGAAGAAGTAGTGGCCAAAGCAGAAAAAATGAAATCTACTGCAGCGTAAGTTGCGTTAGCAATTGCTAAAAGGCAAGTGGGCTACTGTCTGTCTACTTGCCAGTAGATAACGCATCGCAGTTTTGATTGAGTTTTGATCGTAAGGAGTTAAATATGGCAACGTTACAATGTCGCGTCGTAAGTGCTCGTGAAGAGTTGTATTCGGGCGAGATCAGCATGCTAATAGCTACGGGTACCGAAGGCGAGATTGGTGTATTGCCAGGTCACACACCGCTTATTACTTTGCTAAAACCGGGTGCGATGCGCGTGCAAACACCAAACGGTGAAGAAGAAGTGATTTATGTTTCAGGTGGCGTTTTAGAAGTTCAGCCAAAGATGGTCACCGTACTGGCGGATACCGCCATGCGTGCACACAATCTTGATGAAAGTAAAATCATCGAAGCTCGTAAAAAAGCAGAGCAAATGCTGGTCAATCAGTCTGATACGGTTCAGACCAATGCCGCTTTGGCTTCTTTAGCAGAGTCCGTGGCACAGCTACAAACGATTCGTAAATATAAAAACCGCGCTTAATGTATTTTCTATCATACTAAGCAGCCTCTCTTATTTGGTATGGTTAGTAATCATAAAAAACAGTCCATCATGGGCTGTTTTTTTTATGTCTGTTATATAGGTTTGTTTGTCATATATTCGGTGTCAGCTAAAATCATATGACAAAAGTAATCAATATCGTGGTTTGCTGCTGACTTTATTAACAGAGATAAAAAGACACTGGCGACAATGAGCATATCTGGCTATATTAGAGACGATAGTATGTAAATGCTGCGTGAGCGTTGAAAACATGATTGCTATTGTCATAGGTGCTGAGCGATGCGTAAACAGTGATGCGTCAATGTCTATGCCAGTATTAAAGCGCTAAAAAAGTCTTTAAACCGTTAATTTGCATGAAAAAGGTAGAATCTTTGGACGTAAACTAAAGTTTTAATCATTATAGTTTATAGGTTTTGTTACTGACTATAGGCTATAGTATAGGAAGCCGTACGTTTAATAGTATACTGTGCTACCAAGTTGTAACAGCTATACAAACATCAATCGTGCCACAATATGGTGCTATTAATTTTACCGCTCTTACTTTTACTGCTTTTAAATGAGATGTATTAGAGGATATAACAATGACAACGACTGAAGAAGACAACACCCCCCGAATCTTGATTGTTGAAGATGATGAGCGTCTGGCCATGTTGACCCAAGACTACTTGGTCAAAAACGGTCTAGAAGTCGCCATCGAGACCGATGGCAATCGTGCGATTCGCCGTATCGTCAACGAACAGCCTGATATGGTGGTGCTTGATGTCATGCTTCCTGGTAGCGATGGGTTGACAGTGTGCCGTGAAGTACGTCCCCATTACCAGAATCCAATTTTGATGCTGACAGCCCGTACTGAAGATATGGATCAAGTACTCGGCCTTGAGATGGGTGCTGACGATTATGTTGCCAAACCGGCGCAGCCACGCGTCCTACTTGCTCGTATTCGTGCGTTGCTACGTCGCTCAGAAAACGCGCCATCAGAAGATGTGCCACAGCGTCTTGAATTTGGTGAGTTGGTCATCGATAATGGTGGTCGTTCAGTCACGCTTAGTGATGAGCTGGTAGATTTTACTAGCGCCGAATATGACCTATTATGGTTACTTGCATCGAATGCTGGTCGTATTTTATCGCGTGAAGATATCTTTGAGCGCCTGCGCGGTATTGAATATGATGGTCAAGACCGCTCCATTGATGTGCGTATCTCACGTATCCGTCCAAAAATCGGTGATGATCCAGAAAACCCTAAACGTATCAAGACCGTCCGTAGTAAGGGTTATCTGTTTGTTAAAGAAGGCAACTAATCAGCTCACATCTGAGTGAAAACAGATTGTCTCGCATTCTCACAAAAAAACCAGCACCTTTGCTGGTTTTTTTGTGGCTAAATTTTAATTTTTAAACTTAAATACAGCGTTATGTGGTTTAATTAAGCCATCATAATGTAGCAGCACTATGCTGAGTACTATCAGCGGATTTTATTTACTAAGTTGGTCACGGCACGTATGTCATTAGTTTCTTCTTTAAAACACAGTATTTTCGTTCGGATTTATGCCGGGCTGCTTATCGTTTGTTTATGCGTGGCCTTGTTCGCGCAGTTATTGATGGACACCATCAATAAAGAGCGGGTGCAGTCCTATCGAGAAACCATGGCCAAAGGGGCGTTTCATTTGGTCAGTGAAGGAATTGCGCATCAGGACAATGAGCAGCAGCGAGCGTATTGGTTATCAGATGCCAGTAGCTTGTTTGGTTCGACATTTAGTGTCATACCGATTGATAAAGTGGACTTCACCGCCAGCGAGCTACGCCGTTTTGAAAATGACAATACCGTGGTTCGTTATAACAATCAGCCGGTATATGCAGATGTTTATTATCGTCTGCCCGACAGCCAGAGCGTCTTGACCGCGAGGGTGTCACAGGTGACCGAACAGCAAGTGCGTGCTATTGCTGTGTTTTTGTTAGATGATTTGTCTTATCACATGACTTTATCGGATAAGCGTGCACGCCTCGCTGAGTTAGAAGACAAGTTTTCTTTTCCGCTTGCGTTTCAGGCGGTCAACACCCTCGATCTGGATTCTGATCAGATAGCGCGTTTGCGCCGTGATGAGGTGGTCATCTCTTTGCAGGATACTAACAGTAGTAAGAGCAACTCAGCGATCAGAGTGATAGTGCCTTCCGAAATCAATGACATGGCTATCTTGATCGGCCCGGTTCCTTTGTTTAACTGGTTTCCGCTCAATCTGATCATCAGTATGATTTTGATCAGTATGTTCCTTATTAGCTTGGGTGTGTATGCGCTGATTTTTCCGCTTGAGCGTAAGCTACAATTGATACAAGTGGGCGTCAACGAAGTCAGTAAAGGCAATCTAGATATCCAAGTACAGGTCATCGGCCAAGATGAGATTGCTCGCTTGTCAGCGACATTTAACGCCATGACCTCGCATATCAAACGTTTAATTGAGTCACAGCGTGAGCTGACACGCGCGGTCTCGCATGAGCTGCGTACGCCTGTTGCCCGTATACGGTTTGCCGTCGATATGCTGGCCGATACCGATGATGAGGACTCGCGCTTTATGCAGCGTGACTATATCGATGAAGATATTGAGTCTCTAAATAGTTTGATTGATGAGATTTTGACGTACGCCAAGCTAGAAGAAGGCTCACCAAAGCTTGATCTAGAGCCTGTCAATCTTCGAGAGCTGCTAGAGCAAGTCGAGCGCGAAACCAACGCGCTAGGTAAACCCATCAAGATAGTGACCAAACTCCCCAGTGCGAAGGTCACGGCAGTGGCTGATAAGCGCTATTTACACCGTGTCATTCAGAACTTGGCTGGCAATGCCCTACGCTATGCAGAAACCACTATTATCATTAGTGCTGGCGTCAAAAAGGGCAATGCCTTTGTCAGTGTCGAAGATGATGGTCACGGTATCCCAGAAGAAGACCGCGAAAAGGTATTTATCCCGTTTTCGCGCTTGGATGACAGTCGCACCCGTGCATCGGGTGGCTATGGACTTGGTCTGTCTATCGTTTCGCGCATCGCCTTTTGGTTTAACGGCAGTATGAAGGTAGATGAAAGCCGTGAGCTTGGTGGCGCAAGGTTTGTCATGACTTGGCCGATTAAGCCCTTGACACAGATATTGGCGGCAGATGAGTTGACGCAAGAAAGAAGTGAGCGTGATATTGAAAACCAATGATAAGCAAAGACAGTCAGTGATCAGCAGAGCAATAGTAGAGGAGGGCAAAGGATGCCATACTTATTTGGCGGGTTGGTGATAGTAAATGCGATTACCTTGGGGTATTATTTATTTGTGCAGCAGCCGAGCAGCACTCAGACCGTAGAGGCGGCCAAAGCGGAGATTACCCAGCCGCTGGCCTTTACCAATAGTGCTAAGTACATCCCGCCGGTAATTGGCAGCAAAGACTGAGATTTAAGACCAAGGGCCGGCTTGGGTCTGCCCCTAACCCTAACTTTTAAGGGTTAGGCGGCTTGTCTATGGCGTGTTTCTCATCAGATGACTCTGAGGTAGTGGGCGTATCGGCGGCTAAGGTTTCATCGCCAGCCACCTTAGAGAGTAGCGGGATACGTACGCACACTTGTAAACCGCCATCAGGGTGATTGATGGCCTCAACCGTACCATGATGTAACCCTGCGATACGGCTGACGATGGCTAAGCCTAGACCACTGCCTTGTGTGGTACGTGCCGTCTCGCCACGCTCGAACGGCTGCATAATTCGCTCTAACTGGTCTTCTGCCACGCCATCGCCGCAATCGCGCACACAGATTACCAATTGCTCCTGTGCTTCTTGGTTTACCACGTTTTCCGTCACCACATCGGCTTCTTCATCCACAGCGGTTTCGACAAAGGTCGGTATGACGGTTGCCGATAGATAAATGGGCGGTTTGCCGTAGCGATTGGCGTTATTTACAAGGTTGATAATCAAACGTTTGATAGAAAGCGGCCGGACGGGTACCACTTTATGGCACTCAGATTGATAGATAAACTCCATTGGCGCAAATTGCACCATGATTTCATTAAATATGGTGTCTAGGTTGGTCAGGCTCACAGGCTCATCAGAGCCATCTTTCATAAACGAGATAAACTGCTCCAAAATAGCATCCATATCTTCAATATCATAAATCAGCCCTTCACGAAAAAAATCATCCGGCAGCATCTCGGCGGTCAACCGCATTCGGGTCAGCGGCGTCCGCAAATCATGAGAGATACCGGCGAGCATGATGGTACGCTCTTTTTGCGCTTGGCTGAGCGTGGTAAATAGGCGATTAAAGGCCATATTGACCTGACGTATCTCTGTTGGGCCTTTTTGAGTGGGCAGAGTGGTGGCGTGACCAAGACGGATATAATTGGTCGCGGCGCGCTGCAAATAGCGCAGCGGACGGTTTAATTGCCGCGCCAGTAAAATAATGGTGAGCAAGGACAAGATAGGCAAACCAATCAAAAATAACACCAGCAGACTTGGGCTATACTGCGAGTAATACACCACAGGCTCACGAATCCAAAAACTGTCGTCACGGCTGTCTTGTACCCATAATTGCGGCGTGGGCTTAAATTTAAAATACACCTCAACAGGTCGGCCTAATTGAGCGCCAATCTCTCGCTGCAACACGTCGGTAAAGACACCGACAAAGGCTTTATCAGCCACCTCCGGAAAGTCGCTTGGATTATCCACCACCACCACATGCGAGTGCCGATAAATCCACTGGCGCACCTCAGGGCGCGCTTGCCAATCTTTATTGACGCTATTCATCAGCTTTAGCTCGCTGGTCAAATAACGCGCATGATTTTTGAGCTCTGGCAAATACAGACTGCGCCAAAAAAACAAAATCGATAAACTGACACTGATCAGCACGATAAAGGCGACCATCAAAGTCGTCAGCCAAGTGTTGGAGTAAGAGCGCGCAAGCCAGCCTTTGCGACGGGTTGGCGGATTTGATGGAGTCATAACAATCCAATAGGTTACATGAGGCGTTATAAAGTATAGCGTTATTTGGTCTAGAAAGGATGTCATCCACCAAAAATAACGGCGCAATAGCAGAGGATTGCCATACGCAAATCCTAGAAGGATTTTACATCGATAGCCATTTAAGCTATTGTTAATAAATAATTAAATAAGCACAGTTTATGTTTTCAATAAATCAAGACTGTGATATAATTATGCCCTTTTTGGTATACCTGCGAAAGAGAGAATTCACATGGTTGTTATTCGTTTAGCACGGGGCGGTGCCAAGAAACGCCCATTTTATCAAGTAGTTGTTGCTGATCAACGCCGCGCGCGTGACGGTCGCTATATTGAAAACATCGGCTTTTTTAACCCACTCGCTAAAGAGTCTGAAGAAGCAGTACGCCTAAACATGGAAGCGTACAATGCGTGGATCGCCAAAGGTGCACAGCCTTCAGATCGCGTTGCTTCATTAGCAAAAGCTTATAGCAAGTCTGCCGCTCAAACTGAAGCCACTGCTTAAGTTTGTTGGTCGCTGAGGTGGTTATAGTTTGACTATGGCAATCTCAATAGACTTGAGAACACATAGCGTAACTGGTCTGACCAGGGTGCGCCATTAACTGTTTATCGCTTTTAACGCAGTTTTTAATGATTGTTGTTTTAATCGTGATTGTTTTACTTACCGTTTGTTAGTCATTACTAGGTTAGCCGTTATGTCATCTGCTCCAGCCGCTAATACCCTTATGAAAATCGGTCAGCTTAAAAAGCCTTATGGTATTAAAGGCTGGCTGTGGGTGTTTAGTGATACAGAGGATCGGACGGCGATATTTGACATGCAGCCGTGGTGGATGAAAACTGCCACTGGCATGAAGCCTTTGACGGTGAAAGCATGGCGTCAACAAGGCACAGGAATCGTCGCTCAGTTTGAGCAGGTACCTGATCGCAATGTTGCGGAGACGATGAACGGTGTGACCGTTTGGGTCGAGCAAGACGTCTTGCCAGAAACGGCTGAGGATGAATATTATTGGTCAGACTTGATCGACTTGCGCGTGATAAACGAGCAAGAAGAGTATCTGGGCGATATCACCGAAATGTTTGAAACTGGCGCGCATGACATCATGCGCGTGAAAGCAAACTCAGACAGCTTGGATGATGAAGAGCGCCTGATTCCATGGCACAAACAAACCGTTATTGAGGTCGATATGACTGAAAAAACGGTGCTGGTGGCATGGCCAAGTGACTATTAGTTAAATAGATATTAGTCAGAGATCTATTAATCAAGTAGCTATTAAGCTAATAACTAGTAATAGTATGAGTAAGACAATTTTTTGGCGTTAGCGCCAGTATGATCATTGCGTCAATTAAGTAGATATCAGATGTATTTTGCCGTCATTAGTATTTTTCCTGAGATGTTTGCCACGATTCGTGATTTTGGTATCACTGGAAGGGCAGTCGCTGGAGAGCACGTGACGATTGAGTGCATAAATCCACGTGATTATACCACCGATAACTACCGCCGTATTGATGAGCGCCCGTATGGTGGCGGTCCTGGCATGGTGATGATGGCTGAGCCATTATCAAAAGCCATAGAGGATGCGCGCTTGCGAGCGAGTCAGCACGGCTGCCGTGTCGATAGTGAGCACTGTCCGGTGATTTATATGTCGCCACAAGGACAGACGCTCAGTGAGAGTAGTGTGGTCAGCATGGCCGAGTACGATGGCATGATTATATTGTGCGGTCGTTACGAGGGTATTGATGAGCGCTTACTATCACGATATGTCGATAGGGAGGTGTCATTGGGGGACTATGTGCTGACAGGCGGTGAGCTGCCTGCCATGGTATTGATGGATAGTGTGATACGTCGTTTGCCTGATATCATGGGCGATGATCAGTCCGCTGAGCAAGACTCGTTTGTCGATGGTTTGCTTGATTGTCCGCATTATACCAAGCCGCATGAGTTTGCAGGTATGAGCGTCCCTGAGGTATTACTCTCAGGTCATCATGCCAATATTGCTAAGTGGCGTTTTGCTCAGCAAGTCAGTCGTACGCAAGCGCGTCGGCCAGACTTATGGCAGGCGTTTACCCCCACGGCAGAGCAAGCGAAGTGGCTAAAGGCACTGGCAAAAACAGATAAAAAATAAGGGTTAACCTTTCGTTTTATCGTTTTTAAATTTGATAAACAGTTAAAAAATAAAATTTTGAGCAATAATAAAACGAGTCATCACATTGTGGCCGTTGGTTATAACCCATTTACGTTGCGTCTTTTTATAATAAGATGCAATTCATTATTACAAACAGGTGATATGCGTGAAGCCTCTATTATCTAATGTGAGGAGATAACTCTCATGAGCAACAAGCATCCATTGGTTCAGGTCATCGAAAACGCTCAATTGCGTGAACACCCAAGCTTTGCACCCGGTGATACCATTGTCGTACAAGTAAAAGTACGTGAAGGTGAGCGTGAGCGTCTACAGGCTTTTGAAGGTGTGGTCATCGCTAAGCGTAACCGCGGTTTAAACTCAGCATTTACCGTACGTAAAATCTCAAGCGGCGTCGGTGTTGAGCGTGCATTCCAGTTGCATTCACCACTGATCGATAGCATCGAAGTGAAACGCCGTGGTGCGGTTCGTCGTGCGAAACTATACTACTTACGTGAGCGCTCTGGTAAATCAGCACGTATCCGCGAAAAGCTTGGTGCTCGTCCAGCAGCTCAGAAAAAAACTGACGCTGGTGTTCCTGATGCGGTTGAAACAGCGCCAGGTATCTAAGCACAAGTTACGTGAGCACATACGTGATCATAAGTATCTAAGCGGTGCTCTGAGTCTTTGTTAGTCTGTGATTATCACCGCCAGCAAAGGCTCGGACACACATAGATACCAGCCCTTATTCATAGGTTTATTTATAAATAAGCGGGCCATACCAAAAAGACAAAACCCCAATCTATGCGATAGCTGGATTGGGGTTTTTGTATGGGCGTAACTGTATCCGCTGTGCTTGCTGAGTCTATTGTGCACATGGTCGCAAATACATGTGTGCCTATGAACGCAGATGCATGAGGTTAAGCGCTATCAGCATCGGTGTCGATGCGTATGCTTTGATCCTTTGATTTACTGTGCTTGCGCAAACGGATATACAGTGTCTTGGTGACAGTGGCCACAACCTTTTGCTGCTCATCGACGATATCGACACTGTAGTCGCGAAATACCGCCCCTCCATCTTTGGCCAGCTCTTGAATGGTAATGATTTCAGCGCTCGGTATCTTCATCCTTGCGGTGACCTTGCTATGGCCTGGCGCGACAAAATCGATATGTGAGCTTTTGTCCCATACCACATAATGACTGCCCAATTGATGCATCAGCATGAGCATATAAAACGGATCGACCATAGAGTAGAGGCTGCCACCGAACTGGGTGCCGACGATGTTTTTATTCAAGCTATTCAAACCCATACTGACCACACATAAACCTTGATCGAGACTGATATGCTCGATTTTGATGCCAGCTCCGACGTAAGGCGCGTAGGTGTTGATACGCAGTTTGAGTAAATGCGGTGTCAACAATGGCATGATGCTTTGTTTGGCGCGACGTTTTAAGGTCTCAAGGTTGGTGGGTAGTAAGCTCATAAAGGAATCCTGTTACTTCTTTTCGATTTTTAATTATTCAGTCAAATGGCTGACACCTGTTGCAGGGTATCTAGCGTGAAAGCTATTTATCATAAGTAAAAATCGTCTTGACCGCTAGGTTTAAAGCGTAAGTATGCCTCATTATAAATAAGATAAATGATGAATATATGCGGCAGCATGTCGCCCTGAGCGCGGTCATTGCTAAGCAATTTGGGGTTGTTTTTCTAAAATAAATGATTGATAAGTTTGCAAAAATGATAACTTAAAACTTTAAGTTATCAATCAAACAGAGACGCATAGTATCTTTACATGGTTCCGCGCTCGCATTTCACTGTCCTGTGACATACAATAGCCTGCAATTTGTACTGCCCTGTGATTTTATCAAGTCACATCAGTGCACTGCCCGTCCATCGAAGCCTCAGTCGACATAAGGAAATGTGATGAGTAACACTCAGATCCCTGCCTCAGGGTCTACTCCGCCACCATCAAATCCATCCAATTACGACAGCGAGCCACAAGGCAGCTACCTTGATCTACACAAGCCCAGCTCAAGCTTTGAGAGTCGTGACGCCTATTTAAATCATGAACTACAAATCATGCAGCCCAAGCGCTGGCGGGTAAACTTGCCGTTTCGTGATTATCGTTTTGAGTATGAAGACACCATCCCTGCGATGGCCGCAACGATCGGTAAGGTCGTGATGGTAGGCGCTATTGCCGCTACGTTTGCAGGGCCGCTTGGGCTAAGCGATGCCTTTGTATTAGAAAACGTGCGCTATGAGTTGTTAATTGTCGCTTTCTTTGTGATTTTGTTTTCAGGGTTTTTGCTTCCGACGGCCAACCTTGCTGGTACGCACGGGCCGCTGATCCCACTGATTCCTATCGTCGTTGCCGCTGGTGGTCACCCGATGGCCTTTGGCTTGCTCATCGGTGCTTTTGGTCTATTACTAGCCATTAGTAAAGGAGGCAGTCTGCTGGCAAACTTGACCAGTAAAGGCGTGTGTGGCGGTCTGCTGCTTTATTTGGGTTTTATTGGCACCCTCTCGCAGGTCAAAAATCTATTTGCATGGGCCGAAGGTATCGGCATGGCGCATATCGCCTTTGTGGTGATTTTGCTGACCATCATCCTGTACGCGGTATTAGAAAACTTCCAAAAGCGCTGGCTGGCTGTACCATTAAGCTGCTTGCTCGGTGGCGGTGTGGCCTTTGCTATGGGCGCGCCTTTTGCCTTTGAGACAGCGCCTGGCCTGCCAAATATGAACCCCATGTACTGGTGGGGGGAGGACACGGGCTGGATGCTGGGTCTGCCGACGATTGAAAGCTTCGTGGTGGTATTGCCGTTTGCGGTATTGGCCGTCGCTATGTGGTCGCCGGATTTTTTGGGTCATCAAGTTTTTCAAAAGATCAGCTACCCAAAGCGTACCGAGCGCGTGTTGATGGATATCGATGACACCATGACCAGTGCTTCTATTCGTCAGGTCGCAGGCTCTATCCTTGGCGGCGCAAACTTTGCATCATCATGGGGTACGTATATCGTACCAGCGGCGATTGCCAAGCGTCCGATTCCAGCGGGTGCAGTACTCACAGGACTGTTTTGTTTGATCGCAGGTGTCTGGGGCTATCCGATGGATTTGGCGATTTGGGAGCCGGTGATGTGTGTGGCGCTGATCGTCGGGGTCTTTATTCCGCTGCTTGAAGCGGGTATGGAGATGACGCGCGAAGGTAAAACCACGCAGTCTGCTGCAATTGTGGTCTTTGCCTCGGCATTGGTCAACCCAGCCTTTGGCTGGTCGATTACCTTGGTGCTTGATAACCTAGGTTTGATTGGCTCAAAAGAGCGTAGTGCGAGCCTATCAAAGATGAGCCGTTGGATTATACCTGTCATTACCTTTGTGATATTGACTGGTGTCATGGCGGTGGTTGGGATGTTGCCGGGCATTCCTGCACTATTACCGAACTTCCGTCATTAGAAGTTTTGCTTAGCATAAAAAAGAAAAGCCAGCCTCGTGCTGGTTTTTTTGTGCGTAAGCGGATAAGTTTGATAGCTTGTAAAACGCAGGCTACCGCCCCATAAATAGCTGTATATCAGTGTCTTAAGAGCAATAAATTTTATGGTTAATGTCTCAGAGTCGAGTCCTGTCGATGATAAAAAAGCCCGCCTCAAACATCTAATCCAGCGCCTGCCAAACTTGCCAGGGGTCTATAAAATGCTGGGAAAAAACGGCGATATTTTATATGTGGGTAAAGCAAAATCGCTAAAAAGCCGAGTCAATAGCTATTTTGCCAAGACCATTGACCATCCAAAGACGCGGGCACTGGTGGCACGTATTCACGATATTGAGACCATCATTACCCGTAGTGAGACCGAGGCATTGCTGCTTGAGCAAAACCTGATTAAAGAGTACCGTCCCCCTTATAACGTGCTACTACGTGACGATAAGTCTTATCTGTATGTATTTATCTCAGCGGATAAGCCTTATCCAAGATTGGCTTATGGCCGCGGCAAAGGCAATCATCAAAAGGGTCGGTTTTTTGGGCCTTTTCCTTCTGCTCATGCGGCCAAAGAAACCTTGGTGCTCATGCAAAAAATGTTTCAGATGCGCCAGTGTACCAATACGTTTTTTAAACAGCGTAAGCGACCGTGCCTTGAATATCAAATCAAGCGTTGCCGTGCACCCTGCGTGGGCTTGGTGTCGCCAGAAGAGTATGCAGAAGATGTGAATAATACTATTCGTTTTCTTAAAGGCGACTCAAGCGATATTCACAGTGCGCTAATCGAAAAAATGGAAAGTGCTGCTGAATCATTAGATTTTGAAAAAGCAGTCTTTTATCGGGATCAGCTGTCTATGCTACGCGAAGTGCAGGCCAAACAGGCTGTATATACCGTACAGGGCGAAGCGGATGTGATTGCCATTGCTAGCCAAGCTGGCATGACCTGTGTCAATGTACTGACAGTGCGCGGCGGCCGCGTACTTGGTGGCAAAAACTACTTCCCTGATGTCGATAGTAGTGAGTCACTCGCGGATAATTTGTCGGCATTTATTACCTCATTTTATTTTCAGGTGACCGACGACTTGCCAAGTGAGATTATTCTCAGTCATGCGCTGCCTGACCAACAAGCAGTCAGCGAAGCATTGGCCACCCACTTTGAGAGCAAAGTCGTTATCAAAACCAATGTGCGCGAGCATCGTTCAGAGTGGCTGGACTTGGCCAAACTGAATACCAACAATGCACTAAAAACCAAACTGGGCGACTATCTAGAGCTGCATGCGCGCTTTGGTGCGCTAAAGAACGTACTGGCTGATGTCACTGATCGCGCCATAGACCGTATCGAATGCTTTGATATCTCGCACACCATGGGCGAGGCGACCATCGGTAGCTGTGTGGTATTCGACCAAGGTGGCTCGCGGCGTCGCGATTACCGTCAGTATGCGATTCATGATATCCAAGGCGGTGACGATTATGCGGCGATGCAGCAAGTGCTGACGCGGCGCTATAAAAAACAGCCACTGCCTGATCTGTTGCTGATTGATGGCGGGAAAGGTCAGCTTAATATCGCCAAAGAAGTGCTGACCGAGCTGGGTATCTTAAATGACACGCTGCTTGTGAGTGTGGCAAAAGGAGAAGGGCGCAAGGCGGGTTTAGAAGTATTACATTTTATCGATCATGAACCGCTGGATCTGCCCATGGACAGCAAGGCGCTGCATTTACTGATGCATATTCGTGATGAGGCGCATCGTTTTGCCATCACAGCGCACCGTAAGAAGCGCGATAAGCGCCGTTCGTCGTCGGTGCTGGAGGTGATACCGGGGCTGGGAGAAAAGCGCCGCCGCGACTTGCTCAATCACTTTGGCGGGATGCAGCAACTGCTAGGGGCTTCGCAGCAAGAACTAGCAGGCGTGCAGGGCATCGGTCCAGTATTGGCCAAGACCATTTATAAAGTGCTGCATGAGTAAACAGATATATCGTGAGTTCAGTACAAAAACGATACCGTGGGGCTGGGATGAATTGCAGGCAGAGGATGCCAGAAAAATTTATACCAGTTCCGCGCTGAAATAGAATGTATCTGTTTTATTTAGAATCGACTATAGCTCAGTGAAGCATATCATCTCTAAGCATTTTATAAACAATAGGTAACCTCACGGTTGATTCTATAAACTTACTGTCTTTAGTTGCTGCATGAAATATCATTTTGCGAGCTTGTATAATAGCATTTCTATCTAGATGTCGATTACCTGACGATTTTTGAATACTGACCTTGTCAACTGTGCCGTTCTTATTAACATATAATTTAAGTACAAGGTCCAAACTTTCTCCCCGACTCATCCTTCTTGATACTCGAGGAGGGATAGTAAAGTCTACGGAGCGCATGACTTTAGGGGGAACTATAACAGGCTCTCGTTGAGGCAGGCTCTGGCAGCCTGTCATAAATGCGAAGAGAAGTGCGAGTGGTAAAAGTTTTTTCGTCATTTTTTAGTTTGCCACGCTTTTATAAGTCACAAATCTAAAATCCAATCCGCTTTTTTCATCATGCATCGACTCAGACGCTTCTGCGACTGCAAAGTCGCTCGGCAATTCAGGGTAAAACGCCTCGCCGTCAGGGATCTCGGTATCGACGTGTGTCAGCTCAATACGATCGGTGTACATAAAGGCATCACGAAATACCCGCTCGCCGCCGATGACCCAAATCGTATCTAAGTGAGCACCATGGGCGAGACTGGCAGCTTGCGTTAAAGCATCATCCAAATTATGCACCACATACGCATTGTCTTTGCCTACTAGGCCGCTCTTTTCGGCATAGTCCATTTGACTGCTGATAATAAAGCTGACACGTTTTGGCAACGGCTTGCTGCCCATCGACTCAAAGGTCTTGCGACCCATGATGACGATACCTTGAACCGCACCGCCTGTTGCTTTGGTGGTCATTTGTTTGAAATGCTGCAAATCTGCTGAGATATGCCACGGCAGCTCATTGTCCTTGCCGATACAGCGATTGCTACTGATAGCAGCGATTTGGGCGACTTGGGTATTGGCATAACTCATAATATGTCCTTATTGTTTTCGTCAGTCATATGAAGTAAAAAACAGTCTTTATACCGCGACTTTTGCTTTGATAGCGGGATGTGATTCATAACCGTTTACGCTAATATCCTCAAAATTAAATGCAAAAATATCATCAACATCAGGGTTGAGCGTCAATGTCGGTAGTGCATAACACTCACGCGTCAGTTGCAGCTCAACTTGCTCGCGGTGGTTTTGATAAATATGACAGTCGCCGCCGGTCCAGATAAACTCGCCCACGCCCAGCCCGCAAACCTGCGCAATCATGTGGGTCAGCAGGGCATAGCTGGCGATATTGAACGGCACACCTAAAAAATTTACAACCCCTAATTTATGCACAAGTCGTTTTATTTTCTAATGTAGAGCGCTATATTTTGACTGTGCATTTTTAATTCTGCACAATACGAACTGTGTAAACGGTCAGTTATCCTTCGCAGCAACACCAACATTATTCGATCTACCGAGTAGAATGTCTTGATAAGAGATATTATATCTTATCAAGACATATAATACACTTAGCCCAATACTAAAACTCACCCTAAAGCGCTATCAACCAACGCATCAGTAAGCTGAACTTGTGTCTCTTGAGATTGCTTTAGCTTCTCTTTTAGCTGATCGCAAATAGCCATTAATTCATCGACTTTAGCAACGATACGATGTTGTTCACTTAGAGGTGGTAAAGGAATGTTTAAATTTTCAACGTCACCAACTCTTAAATGTTTAACGGTGGAGCCAATTGCATGTTCTGAAGCTCTTTCTAACAAATGTGGCTCTGTTAATGCTAGAAGTAAATACTGGTTCGAAACATACTTGTGATATGGTCTTATCAGCATTGTTCTTTGCCCCAAACACCAAACACTTCCTTTAGGGATGATAGCAGCTTCACCCATCGGTGCTTCTCTTGTGAAAATTATGTCTTCGGGTTTTGGAGGGCACCTTCTCGACCAATATTCGTAAGTTTCCTCAGAAATATACTTCATACCAGTCATACAAAACTCTCTCTCTCTAATATTCGAGGTTCTGATTATTGGAATACCACTATCAACATATGGTGCTGTTTTATTATGACAGTCAACTAAGTAGGTACATAAATCTATAAGGTGTGCTGTTTTCCATGTAGATGGAATTCCGAAAGGTGCAGAAGCATCTGACAGTTTTTTCAATTTCTTCAACATCGTTTTAGATTCTGGATTTTCCTCTTTTGTTTTTTGAAGCCACTCCGAGCGCTCTTTACGTAATTTCTCTAACAACACCGAAGCAGGTTCTTCATCTGGATTTTGCGGAACTAACTTACCCATTACCGCCAATTGCAGCACAGTTTGCTTTAGAGCTTCGATGCTTTGCTCAGTAGTGAACAGGCTGTCGAAATGCTCAGCAATTCTCGGCCAGTTTTGTGCCAGCTCATCAGCGCCAGCACTATCTGTCAACGTGGCTAATAACACTTCCACAAGCGTAGCGTGAGCCTCGATACTGGCTTCGGTTTGCTGCTCTAGCTGATCACATAACAGCATGAGTTCATCGACTTTAGCGACGATGCGTTTTTGTTCTGCAAGCGGTGGAAGTGGAATAGGATTGCTTTCAAAAAAACTTCTTGGGACTCTTTTATGTCCAGCAGAGCCAGTCATAAGCTTTTGACCCATAGTTAAGAAGTTAGGTGATTTAAAATATAAAAGAAGAAAATTTCTTTCAACTTGCTCTCCAAAAGGACGCGCAACATGGAGTTCTGTTGTCCCTGCGCCAATACCATTTTCTAAATTACGAAAAATAGCAGCTTTACTATTTTCAAAACAAGGTGTTATTTTCGCAATAGCAATATCGCCATTAGCAAAATGGGTATAGCCTTTCTTTATTTCACTCCAAGGCCTTGATTCAGAATCATGTACTCCATCGTATGATGTAGTGATTAGAGTCATTGGAACAAATGATGCTTTAGTTTTATCATCAACATTCGTATTACGTGGGTTTATCTCTGTTATAAAGTTAAGTCGAGTCCACTGCCACTCACGAGGAAGATCAAAAGGTTTTTCATCTTCATTAACTTTACCATCTGCTTTAGTCTTCTTAATCTTCTTATCTTTAATCAACTGAGCTTTTTCAGCCGCTATTCTTTCTAACAAAACAGAGGCAGACTCATCATTAGCATCCTGCGGCACTAGCTTGCCACGTACTGCTAACTCCAAAATCAGCTCACGTAATTTGCTAATGCCGTATAGCTCATACTTTTTGCTACTGCCACGCCCACTAGTCGATTTAGCCAGTATAGCGCTAGTCCAGATATCGATATGTTCAGTGATCAACTGCTCTGGTTTGTTTGCGTCTTTACCCACCTCTAAGGTCGTTTTTGCATTCATAGCTACTTGTCCTCTGTCGTGTTAGCAGACAGCGCAGCGCCCAGTACATCTTTTAATTGGCTGCGTAAAGTATCGATACTCTGTTGTTGTTTGGCATAGTCAGCGAGTAATTTATTAGGGTCATAATCAATGACTTGATCAACAAACGGATTTTTTATATCAAAATTAAATATAGCATTGAATATACCATCGCCAGCCTGTTGGCTATTGTTAGCATCACGGCGCAGATTATTGATTTTAGTTTCTAGCGCTTCAACTTTTTTTAGGTTATCAGGCTTTAACTCATCGCTGGCAGCTTTTAGTTCTGCACGTAACACTTTAAGATTAGGCTCTAAAGCACTGACTTCACCTAAGAGTACTGTTGCTTTGTCCCAGTGTGGCTTTGCGTCTTTTTCAGCTGTTTTACGCTTACTGCTGAAGTCAACTTTCCAAGCGTGATCATTTTCAACACGACTGGCGAAGCCGTCAGATTCATTGCCCCACCAATCAATCTCGGTTTGAAACTCTTCAAACTTCATTGGTTTGGTTTTGCTGTAGTTTTTGACGCCTTCAGGATAAGGATGCTCATAAAACCAAATATCTTTGGTTGGCTGACCTTTGGTAAAGAAGAGAATATTGGTCTTAATACCCGTATAAGGGTTAAACACACCGTTTGGTAAGCGCACGATGGTATGCAGATTACATTCTTCTGTCAGCATTTTCTTTAGCTTGGTTTTTACTCCTTCACCAAACAAGGTGCCATCAGGTAATACGACAGCAGCGCGGCCTTTATCTTTCAAGACCTCAATGATTAATTGTAAAAACAAATCAGCCGTTTCGCGTGTTTGGAACTCAGCTGGGAAGTTCTTTTCGATACCGTGCTCTTCAGTGCCGCCAAAAGGTGGGTTGGTTACGATGACATCAATATCACTGTCCCAGCTCGACAGCGGCTTATTTAGAGTGTTATCGTGGCGTATCTGTACGGGTACTTCGATACCATGCAGCATCATATTGGTTGTACAGAGCAAATGCGGCAGTTGTTTCTTTTCAAACCCCAAAATCTGCTGCTGTAGCGCTTGATGATCTTCGGCAGTTTCGACATAGTTGTTTTTGACATGATCAAATGAGCAGGCCAAAAATCCACCTGTACCACAAGCTGGATCCATAACGCGCTCACCGAGCTTTGGATCTACACGGTCAACGATGAAGCGTGTCACAGCACGAGGGGTATAAAACTCACCTGCATTGCCTGCACTCTGTAAATCACGCAACAGTTGCTCATAGATATCACCAAATAGGTGGCGCTCATCTGAACGATTGAAGTCCACTTCGTTGAGTTTATTAATCACTTGGCGTAGCAGCGTACCGTTTTTCATATAGTTGTAGGCATCGCTCAAACCTTGACGCACCACAAATCCACGTGGGTTGGTATCTACTGGCGCTGTCAGGTTTTTTAGCTCAACGAATATTTCATCATTTACGAACTCTAGTAACTCATCACCAGTGATACCTTCGGGATCAGCTGCCCAATTACGCCAAAGGTATTGCTCAGGGATGGGGCTCTTATAGTTTTCTTGTTCGAACTCAAGCGCTTCTTCTTGTGCATCAAATATTTTGAGAAACAATAACCATGACAATTGGCTTAAACGTTGGGCATCACCATCGACACCAGCATCTTGACGCATGATATCTTGAATAGACTTAATAACTGAACTGATTGACATGTAGTTTCTCTTTTCAATAAACAGTATGAATAAAACAAGCCTCAATAAGAGGCTTAGATATATGGATTGTAGCTAATTTTTTCTAGTTGCTTAAGCTTGTTTGGGTGGCGGTGCCCAATAGATTTCACTTTCAAGATCACTAATGGCTTGCTGATAATCTTGTTTACTACCGAAGCCTTCTCTGACAATTTCCATCGGACTACCTAATTGATCAAGTGGTTTTACTTTAAGCACGTTTAGGCTTTCGATCTCTTCTACACCCGCATCAGCATACTTATCGAGCAAGGCATTTAGTACTTTTTGAGCAGTGTCTGAATACTTGGTAAAGTAATTGCGCTTCTTAACTTCATTCGCACGTTCACGACGCGTCAAGGGTGGCTGGTCATATACCACATGGCAAATTAGGTCGAAGGGGTCCATGTCTGAACCGACCTCTTCCTGTAGTGCTTCCCAAATAATACCAGCATTTGCTAGCTCATCAATGATGGTTTGTTTGCGCTCAGTATCGTTCCAACGCTTGGTAAACTCGTCCAAACTAGCGAACTGCTTAGTGAAAGTTTTGCGAGTATAGTCCTGAAAAGACTCGGTGACTAGCTTACCATCAGTATCATAATATTGGATACGCTGTGCCGTTACTTTTACAGCTACACCTTTCACATAGTATTTTTTCGCTGGCTCACTGCCGCCAAGGTCGTCACCTGTATCAACGTCACTGCCGCCCATATCGGAGTCATTGTCACCTTCGTTGTTGTGAGACGTTTTAGTATCATAAGTCTCCTCTAATTCGGCCCCTGATTCACCATCTACCATCTCATCTAGCTCATCACTGCCTCTATTGACCTGTGATGGTGTCATTTTCATAACACGCTCAGGAGTACCATCGAAGCGCTCATCGGCAAATAGCTCAGTTGCTTTTTTGAAGTCGAGAATCGTAAACCATAGTTTGCCATATTTATCATTGATACGAGTCCCACGGCCAATAATTTGCTTAAACTTGGTCATCGATTTGATGTTTTGATCTAAGACGATTAGCTTACAGGTTTGGGCATCGACACCAGTCGTCATCAGCTCCGACGTTGTCGCTATCACTGGATAAGGTTTCTTTGGATTGATGAAGTTATCAAGCTGCGCTTTGCCTAACTCATCATCACCCGTGATTTTCATGACATACTTTTCGTTCTTTTTGACCTGCTCTGGATTGCAGTTAATCAAAGCACGGCGCATTCGCTCTGCATGATCAATGTCATTACAGAATACAATGGTCTTGGCCATTGGGTCAGTACGCTGAAGGTAGCTAGTGACGGTCTGAGCCACCAATTCAGTACGCTCATCAATCACTAAAGTGCGATCGAAATCTTTTTGGTTATAGATACGATCTTCAATCAACTCATTACGCTTATCTGTCTGTCCTTTGGTTGGACGCCAACCATGTAGATCGACATCGATATCAATTCGAACTACTTTATAGGGCGCTAAAAATCCATCTTCAATGCCTTGTTTTAAGGTATAAGTATAAAGAGGATCCCCAAAATAATAAGAGTTAGAGACTTCTTTAGTCTCTTTAGGGGTCGCTGTTAAGCCTACTTGTGTCGCGCTATGAAAGTATTCCAATATTTCGCGCCAAGCACTATTTTCAGCAGCGCTGCCTCTGTGGCACTCGTCAATGACAATTAGGTCAAAGAAGTCTGGCGCAACCTGTTTAAAGGCTTTCTGATGCTCTTCTGGGCCTGTTAGCGCTTGATATAGACCAAGATGAATCTCGAAGGCTGGATCAACGGTACGGCCTTCTATTTTGGTCATCGCAGTGCCAAAAGGCTGAAAGTCATTTACCCGAGTTTGATCGACCAAAATATTACGATCTGCTAAAAACAAGATACGTTTCTTTTCTCTAGCCTTCCACAGACGCCAGATGATTTGAAATGCAGTGTAAGTTTTACCCGTCCCTGTTGCCATTACGAGCAGGATGCGATCCTGTCCACGAGAAATGGCTTCTATGGTCTTATTGATGGCTTGTAGCTGATAGTAGCGTGGTGACTTACCACTGCCATCATCATGATAGTCTTGAGTGATAATAGGTAGCTGAGATTGCGTATAGCCTTTCCACTGACAGTATTTATCCCATAGCTCAGCTGGTGTTGGAAAATCCTCTAGTGAAATCTCTGTTTCGAGGACAGTGGTACTGGTTTTATCATGAAAAATAAAGCCATCACCATTGGATGAAAACACAAACGGTACTTCGAGTAGCCCAGCATAATCAAGCGCTTGCTGCATCCCTTTACCAATAGAGTGTTTATTCGCTTTGGCCTCTATAACCGCAAGCGGCAGATTAGGCTTGTGATATAGAACGATATCAGCAGATTTGACCGTCTTACGCACTGCCATTTGACCACGGACAATAACCTTCCCATCACGAAGCTTCACCTCTTCGCGAATTTGAGTCATGTCATCCCAACCTGAGCTTTTAATGGCAGGTAGAATAAACTTGCTGATAATATCTGTTTCAGATAATTCTAATTTGTTGATACCAGCCATGGCAGTAGGCTTCCTATCTAGCTAGTGTTGAGGGTAACTTATACTTTATGATACGAAGATCATCATATATAACTTATTGCAATGGACTTCTTGAAAGGTTGTTATCTCATTGATTGTTCAAGAAGTTCGTCGCAAAGTAATAATGACCTGTATAAAAAACCTTTATATTAATTACCTATTTCATCTTTAATTTGCTGGATTTTTGCAGTTATCTCTCGTTCATAGTGCTTATATGAAGCCGGAATTCCGCTAACTCTTAGTGTAGCTGTTTTAGGTGTCCACTTGTCTTCAATGCTTTTACCTTCGTGATCCTTCCTTTTCAAATCTTTTCCTACACCAAGAGATAAAGAAAATAAGTTAATGAAGTTTCTTGGTCCAACTCCAACAAAAGGCTTAAACCTTAATTTATTATTTTCCCCTTTTGCTAAGGAAATAGAGTCTCTATGAAAGTCTAGTGCTTTACTTTTCGGATAAGGCTCTACAAACATGACTTCTTTAATACCGGCAGCTACAATATGTTTAGCACAATTATGGCATGGGAATGTGGTTACATATAGGGTCGCACCTTGTGTCGAGTTGTTCGATCTCGCACAATTTAAGATTGCATCCATTTCAGCATGGACCATTCGGCCATACTCCGTTATATCTTTAATTTCGCTATCTTTTATTAATCTTTTTATTTCAGATAATATTTTTCGTCCACTAGAAGAATCTTCGAAAACAATATCCTCTAGCTCTTCTTTAATAGAATTAAAAATCCCATCTACTAAGTTGCTTTTTTGAATTTGGTTGCAATCTACCCCAATTTTATAATCTCGACCGTTTTTATAATCATAAATTTCTCCAGTATCTTCATCATATTGAGGTGAATAAATACCTCCACCAAATTTAGGTACATCGTTTGTACCAGTAGATAAGATATTATCGTCCTTGGAAATTACAGCTCCTACTTGTCGTGACAAGTCTGACGATCTTAAACTACTCATAAACGCCATATAAATTGCTGACTCTGAAAACGTTGGTGTAATATAAGCATTTCCTAAAATCAAGTTGATAAAACGATTGATCGCATTCTTTATATGAATACTAGACTTGTCATCAAATTTCACAAAATAGTCTGCTAGTGGGAACGCTACACTAGTTCGTTGCCCCCACTTATCATCTTCTTTCTCATCTCTTTTTATGAGTTTAGCTGCCTCCTCTATCTTCATTCCTACATTATTATTTAAGGCTTCTTTTCGATTTTCTTCTGACTCAAATATAGAGATTTGGAAGAAAGTGTGTCCATATAACTTATTTAGCGATCCTACTTCAGCATCATGCTTCAATGAGTTAATAATGTACGCAAATCTTTTCTTATGACCACTGTACGATATCCTTAATTCTCTTATTTTTGCTGCAACCTCTAAAGCTATATAATCGTCACCATACAGCTCTCTTAGTTTATTTCCTAAATTCATTAAGGAATCAATTCTTTTATACTTACTGGTTTTTGAATCAAAACCTTTAACATCTTTAATATTTGGGTGGGTGGCTAATATATCTTCAGATATCTTGATTATGAAAACATGAAAATCAAACGTATCTTCTAGTTCCGTTTTTAAAATATTTTGGAAAACAGCTAAATTACTTCCAATGGCTCCTACAAGACCAATAACTACTTCTTCCGAACTATCGGATTTTCGTTCTAGAATCAAATCATCTAGCATATTCATAACTGTACTCTTTAATTTTATGTAATTGTATTTTTAACACTAAATGATTTATCACTATTTACCATATCACTTTCTTATGAGACCAAGGGCGTTTTCCTAGTAAGGATTTTAGCCCTTGGCTATAGAGTAATAGCATCAGCATCTCAACGCGCTGCGATAGTTCCTTCTAAGTAGAAACAAAAAAAACATCCGCTCCCTTTGATCCTGACAAAAAATAAGTGCAATTATGACTTGGTGACAAATTGATCACCCATAAACGATTGGTTCACCATCAAACCTAGTAATTAAACAGCTAACCCTTGTAAACATGCTCTTAGTCAGAGAGCTACTAACATTATGCATGTAAAAATATTTTTATAGGTTGGTATTTCAGTTTTCTTGCTACACTACTGAATTATTATAGATAAATGTCTGTAAAAATACGAGCACAGTGCTATAGTGTGCCACAATTCAATTCCAGACAATCCATATTACAAAGTATAAGGTAATGTATGGTTTTAGCTGATGCTTTAATTAGTATTCCACAGACTGAAAGAGGCGGCGAGATAGCTCAACGAGGGTTTGACTACCAGAGCTGCTGGGCATTATCAGAAATGTTGGACTATGAGTTGAAAGAAAGAGATTATGTATTTATCTTCGAATATCATGATGATGTCGTTATATTTGATCGTGAAGATAACCCTCAGGATTTAACCTTCGTACAGGTTAAGACAAGAGAGTCACACTGGACACCTAATAGTCTCTATAAGGCTACCAAAAAAGCCCCTATTTCAATTATTGCAAAACAATTTTTGCTACAAAAGGCATTTTTAGGCTATACATCCAAAGCACCTAAGCTTATGTTCGTAACTAATGCAATTGTAAACTTCTCGAAAGTTGGAGGAAAGACTTCTTTTGATGCAAACATTTTGCAGCCAAGTGAGCAAGTTAAATTAAAACAAGCAGTCGCAGAACAAGCTGTAATGAACGAACAAGACATAGACCTCTCAACACTAAAATTTGTACAGTCTTCTTTAAGCTTACATGACCACTTGATTCATCTGAAAGGTAAGCTGTGCGACTTTTTGAGTAAAAAATATGAGATAAGTACGAACCTACATATCGATCCTCTGATAAATTTACTTACTACGGAATGTAGAGAAAAATCAAAATTTAAATCAGGTGACATTACTGAGATTGCAGATTTAGTATCAAAAAAAGGTTTTTCATCCAAAGCGTTTAATGAGATTATTGACTCTCTTAATACTAATGATAGCTTAAGACCTAGTTGGGAAACCGCGAAGATTATTTTTAGCGAAATGAATAAGGACACATTACGTTTAATACGATTAGAAGGGATTTTTTCTCGGGTTTGTATGGATTTGAACCAGAGCAATACAAATCCAACCAGTGTTTATTTAGATGCTGCTAATGCACTTTATGACAAAGATGGAATCGAAAAAAATTTGAGTTTGTACATAACAGATGTCATAGGTGCTATTGATAAGGCTTATCCAGCCTACGCACTAGCTCTGGAGAAGTCAGGAAAAAAAGAATGCATCGTGGTTTACTCAATAATTCAGAAGCTATTAGAAGGTGAGCAATGAAAAAAATATACTTTAAAAGTACTCACTTACTCTCTCTTCGTTATGGAAAAGGATTCTTCTATGAATTCTCACCAGATATTAATTTGATCTATGGTGAGAATGATACTGGAAAATCAAGTCTAATCAAAAGTTTATACTACACTTTAGGAGCGGATGTCCGTCTAGATAAAGAATGGAAAGATGATAATTTTATTTCAAAAGTAGTTATAAGTATCAATGAACGTGATTATGCTTTTATACGCCACGATAAGTGTATTTCTATATTTGATCTCAGTGATTGCAATAAATTATTAGTTTCGTCCACTCAACGTATGGAAATAGCCAAAGTAGTAGGTAAAATTTTCGATTTCAACTTAGAACTAAGCTTAACTTCAACAGGTGTACAATCTCAGGCATACCCAGCTACTCTTTATTTACCTTTCTATATCGATCAAGATAATGGTTGGAGTAGAGTACTGGAGTCGTTCGAGCGTTTAAGCATGTATAAAGATTGGCAAAAGCGCATTCTTCGTTTTCATACAGGTGTTACGCCAAAAGAATACTATAAATTACAAGGTGAAATAAGCTCTATAGACTTTGAACTAGCTAAAATTAGTGCGACATTGAATGCTCTTGAAGCTGCCAGAGTACGATTTGAAGGATCTTTTGGTAGAGTTCTTTTTGACGTTGATTCTGAATATTATGAAGAGCTATTGCAGCGATTTCTCCTTAAATCTCAGAAGTTACATCGAGAAGAGACGGATTATAGAACACAGCTAGTAGAAGCATTATCTTTTCGAGATGCGATAGAGTCTGATATTCAAGAGTCTAAGCAGCAACTTGCAGAAAATGATGCTAGCTCTCTATCCAATATACTAAGCTTAGAAGATAAGTATGCGGTACTCAAAAACCAAGAAATACTACTACAAGTCTTACCTAAACTTTATGAGCAGAAGTCCAAATACAATAAAAAAATAGATATTATTCAAGAAAAACTCAAAGAAGCTCAAAAAATAAGCCGTGAACTAAAAATAATGTTGCAAAACACATCAGGTGAACTAACTTTACAAGATATAATTAGATCTCAAGCTAGTAAGGAGGTTGAGTATACTTTTGATCAGCAGATAGAAGAGTTGGCACAAGAAATCGACTATCTAAATGTTTCTAGACACAAGCTAGTTATTGAAATGTCTGAATATGCTAATAAGAAACGTACTACAGAAATTAATAGTGAGTTCAAACAACATCTAAAGTTTGCTCAGACTGAACTGGGAATTAAAAATCCTTTTGTAGGTGATGCTACTAAGTACTACTCTATCACAAAGAATGAAACAGGAAGTAGAGCGCCAAGATCGGTATTGGCGTATCACTACGCCCTTTTGAAAACGATTGAGAGCAGATCATCAGTTCCTATGCTTCCTGTTTTAATTGACTCGCCTAAACAACAAGATCCAGATAAGAGTATTACGAAAAAAATATTTGATCTATGTGTCAATGGCTTATCGAAAGACAATCAGCTTATTATATGCTCCGTGTCCTTTGATAGAAATATTGATGAGTACAAGACTCTTGAGATGACTAATAAATATAGTCTACTAACAGAAGATTTATACGATGAGGTTTATGAACAAATAATGCTATTGTATAGAGTTATCTATACTAGTAAGTCTGTTTAATACTCATTAAGCGTCACTCAACTTCTCTTTCTAATATATAGAGGAGCTGAGTGACATTAGTTATCTAAATGCTAGAGGTTCAATTAAAGAGCTATCAACCCAACCCTTAGATATAGTCGAATCAATATTTCAAGAATATATAATTTCACGATATTTAATCAGAATCTCAGACTAAATTCTGTATCTCAACATCTAACGCATCACATATCTCATATGCCTTCTTGAGCGTAATATTCTTCTCACCACGTTCAATATTTCCCATATAGCTACGATCAATACCTGCCATCTCCGCCAATCTTTCTTGGGATATTCCTTTGCTTTTTCGCATCTCACGGACACGCCTTCCAAAGGCAATCATACGCTCATCTGTTGTCATCTCATTAACCACTGCTAAAGATAGCAATACTCACAGTGGTAAGTTACAATATCCACGGGATATAGTCGGTATTTAGAGGTGAGCGTGAAAACTAAACTAGAGTATCAGTCAGATATAACAGAGACTAATAAGCTTATATGTGAGAGGTACTGGTTAAGAGAAGGCGATAAACGAAGTGGTTTTATATATACCTGCAAAGAGATAGGTCGAGAGTTTGGTGTTAAGCATCAGGATATACCGAGTATCGTTAAAATAAATGCTCATCTTGTTGTACTAGACTGCCAATGCATAGACTGCGGTACAACTAATATTTGCTATACTCGCTCACAGCTAACTCGATTGGATCTTATTAGATGGCGGTGTGATGATTGCGGGGAGGCGCTTGAAAAAAGAATGGATCAAGAGTACTTAGAGTATCGTCTTAAACAAAAGCGTTTAGAAGAAGGGATGAGACAGACCGCTCTAGAGTACATCAATCAATGCAGAAGCATTCAATTAAGCAGTATTCCTTCAATCACTGAGCTTAATGATGTGGATAAGCTTCTACTTGCAGCGACTGTAGAGAGTATAGGAGCAGATAATCTAAGGAATACAGTCTCTCTACATGACAATTTATCATTATCTTTATCACCGTTCTCTAGATTGGATGAAGAAATACTACAGCATCTCTTTAACCGAAATCTGCTTATACTCGCTCCTGAAAATAGCTACGAATACGTAACCATCAACGAAGAAAAAGAGCTCGAGATAGATTTCTATCAAGCGATCTTTGAATTTGCTTATAGTATTGAGAATCTTACTAAAATCTTGATAAACGCTAAATCTAAAAAAAATACCAGTGCTCTAGTAGCGGATAGTCAATTTAAGAGCTGGTGTGAAAAGTTACAGCTAGGAGAGTGTTTAAGCTACCTGGTTACTAGGTCAAGACTGAACTATCTAGCACCGCCTATCGGTGACAAGCTAATTAGCATTCTCAGATCATGTCTAGCTGAATGCGCTGTATCAACCATGCATTATGTCATTTGGAAATCTGTTGAAAATGCTGCTGCATACGTGCAAAAACCAGGTATTACTCGAAGACATGCTTCAAATTCTGTTTCTGGTAATATAGAAAGGGTTTTCGGTAAAATACATAGTGGTAGTTGGAATCGCAATAAATCTTTTCGCGATGCTAGCCACCCTCAGTCTGCAATGGCCAAAATATTTTTTGATTATGTATTTGGAGTAGATGATGGTAGTTTTCACTACACTATTGATGAGTTATTTAGTCCATATAGGCCCCAAAAAACTTTAGAGCAAGTAAGTTACGCAACTCTAGGAAATGTTAGAAGTACGAATTATTCAGTCACAATCGCTCTTGATATTAAACAATCATGATTTACCGATGTCTAAATCATTAATACAATTAAATCAGCCGAATAAGACATAGCAATGAGAGAAAAGTTATCTAGATAGAAGACTATATAATTTGCTGAGCAAATTTATTATTACTAATAGGAGCTAGTATGGAAGACTCTAAATTCGAAGAATCAATTACTGATGATCGTCCTATCCTCGTTAGCCAACAAGAAATAGAAGAACGACGCTATATTATGGCTATTACTTCGGCTAGTTTCGCAGTAGACAACCTTCCTGTCAATCCAGATACTCAGCATATCTTCAAAGACTATCAGGAAGGTAGAATCGCAACTATCAAAGAAGTAATAGCGCTGCTACACGCTCACTATACTAAGGTAGCGCTTGCAGATAATTAATGCTTATGACTACTGTTTTATTTTTAGACATAGTAATTCAGCAAAGCATAATTATTTAAGTTCATTACCTGACGTATTACGTATCTTTTAGTACTCGATAAACTGTAGCCACTCCAACACCACAGGCCTTAGCTATTTCATCTTTTTTCATATTGTTTTGACTTGCTAATTCTCTAATGCGTTTGTGCTTCTGTGTATTAGCTTTTTTGCCTGTAGGTTTATAACCACTATTAGCTAATCCTTGCTTAATACGCTCTCTACGCTTGTCATTATCCAATTTAGCCATTGTTGCTAACAAATCAATTAGCATATTGTTGATTACAGCCAATATCTCTCCACTCATGCCAGTATTAATTGTATGCGTAGTAGGTAGGTCTGCTACGATTAATCTTAAGCCTTTGTCTTTCATTCTTTGTTTTAAAATACCAAAATCATCTTGAGACAATCTGCTTAATCTATCCACGCTCTCAACAAGCAATACATCTCCCTGATTTGCATCATCAAGTAACTTAGTAAGTTCTGGTCTATCTAACTTAGTACCACTATAGTTTTCAATGTAATCAACATGACTGTCAGCATAATCTTTACTAAAGCCAATCAAGTCAGACAAGGCTCTCTTAGCATCTTGGTCTTTTGTGCTAGCTCTCACATATATTCTGACTGTCATGGGTATCAACATATCTTTTAGACTTAAATATTATTGTTTAATGATAATACTATCGTTTAATAGTAAAAACAACTCTAATGATAGATTGATTATCACTTAATTACTTTACTGTTAAGGTATAGGTTAATGATAGAAAATATGGTCGCTACTATAAGAATAGGCTGTTAAGAGCCGCTCACTATAATTGCAGACTGTCTCGATTAGATGTATAATATAGACTGTAATCTATATATTGGTTTTTATATGTGGACTGTCATCACAACAGAGCTGTTCAACCAATGGTTTGATCAGCAAGATGAATCAACGCAAGAAAAAGTACTGGCAGCTTTGGTGGTTTTAGAACAGCAAGGTCCAAGCTTGGGTCGCCCTTTAGTAGATACGGTGTATGATTCAAAGTTTACCAACATGAAAGAGTTGCGTATTCAGCACAGAGGCAATCCACTCAGAGCCTTTTTTGCCTTTGACCCAAAGCGGCAAGCGATTGTGCTTTGTATTGGTGATAAAGGTAATAAAAAGCGTTTTTATAAAGAAATGCTAGCCACTGCAGACCAGCAGTATGAGTGTCACCTCAGAACTTTAGGAGATCCATAACATGACTAAGACATTACAAGAGATGTTAGCTGAGCGCTCTTTGGATAGCCAAGCGCGTATTAAACAACTGGCAGAGCAATTGCTTTTAGAAAACCAGCTGTCTCGTATTCGTGAAGAGTTAGAGATCTCTCAAAAAGAACTGGCTCAAACCATGGGTATTAAGCAGCCTTCATTGTCTGCTATAGAAAATCGCGGCAATGATCTTAAAATATCAACCATGAAAAAATATGTTGAAGCTATGGGTGGCAAGCTTCGTATCGACGTTGAGCTGCCAACAGGGAAGCACATAGGCTTTAATGTGTAATAATAAATTCAAGTGATTCAAGCGCTAATAAGCCACCTTCTTATAGGTGGCTTTTTTATTACTAAGAATAGGCTAATGTTATTAGAAAAGCACAGCAGCCCGTCCCTTAATTCAAAAACCTGTTATAGATGGTTCCATTATAGCAGTCTGTTTTAAGTAGTCTGTTAATAGGTTTTCGGGGCTTTTTAGGTGGTTCTGCTAGGGTATACCCAAAGATAATAAATGCTTATTCTACAATCACGGTCATCTCATCGCCCACTTTAAACGTCAAGTCATGAAAACTGGATCTGATATTTTTATTTTGGTCAGTCTCTGTTGGGTACTGACTTATAGTGACATTAACAGTATCTTGTCCATCATAGCTTATCGCAGTCAACGTGCTGTACTTGCCTAGGAGCTGTTGATCATATTGAGTGATGTTATTGATATTAGGGTCTAGCTCAAAAAATCCTAAATACAGTGAGTTGCTGGGTAGATTTGGATTGTCTAGAGTAGACAGTGTTTCATCTGACACAGCGTTACTATTGGTTAGTGTATAAGGAGCGATAAATTTAACAATGTTTTTATCCTTTGAGCTATTTAGTGCGGTGATATTGCTATAGTCCAGCGACGCTGAATAATTTTTATTATCTGCTAATACACCTCTCACATACGGTTTGCTATCTTGACTGTCATTGGCACCGACAAACTCAGTTAACGCCACTTGATTCTTGTGGTCAGGAAAAGTGATATAAAACTGTCTATCAGTTTCGATATTAAACAGTTTTTGCATGACTTTAGATTGCTCTTTCTTTAATGGATTCTCTAGTCTTGTGTCAGCATACTGGCAGCCACTTAGCGTGATTAATGTCACTAACGCGATGATTGAGCTAAATTTCAAAACATTCATGATATTTTCCTAGAATTTAGGGCTGGTGATTATGATTAATCTCTGACTCGAACTTGTAACTGACGCGGCTGATCCAAATCTCCTTGATACTCAAGACTGGTATTTTGGATTAAATAGTAGACTCGAGCGATAATGAAAGTGTCTGTAATAAGCTGCTCACTTAACCCCAGAACACGGCCAACCAATGCCATCATTAATACAAAATTTCCTTGACCTTGTTCTTGGCATTGCGTCAGTATTTGTTTATCAAAATAATCTTCACCAACAGATTTGACTTCGTTGCTCTCAAAAATTCGCAATAAGCTATCAGGTCGCTTCGAGGACTTAACGAGCGTTTGCCATAATTGTGCATGTTGCACGCAATCTACGGGCTTGATCTTTTTTTCTTGATTATGCAGGAAGTCTAACATTTCAAGAGAACAGGCACCCACTCCACGTAGCATATGAGTGGAGAGGTTATAGTCGTTAATACTGATATGGTAGAGTTTATGCTCATCAATTATATGGCAACACAAATAGAGTAACGACCGTTCAGGCGCATTATCTCCATGCCATATAACCACTTTGTGGTAAGGAGTAAAGTCAAAGTGACATAATTTACTGATGTCTTTAGTAATATCTACCAACCATTGATCTTCAACATTTACGTCAGCGAATTCTTCGAGATGCGCTATTTGTAACATATCAAATAGATAGTTGGCTCGTTGGTTTAACAATTGATGATCATTGACTTTATTACCGTCATATAAAGGGCCAATGGCCAAATAGTCATCAAAGCACAATACTTCGTTTGTACCATCAAGCTTATTTTGTTCGAAATAATGTTTTAAAGTGCCAGAAGCTGATGCGCCGTTAGCAATATGAAGGGTAAGCATGACGTATGTCCTGTTTGCAAAAATAAGTGTCGAAAAGAACGACGTAATATGTCATCGCGTACTATTCTTAAGCCTTTTTATCTATGGTTGTTTCGCTTATTTCTTATGTATTGTCTAATGGAAATAATAGTTAGAGTTATCAAAATTGGATAAATAATGAATACATCAAACACTATTGATATTTAAGTTTATATAAAAGAAACACAAAGCTTCTGTAGCAAGGCCTGTAAGGCAGCTGTTGGCATATTGCATAATAAGCGTTAAAAGGTATTACATAAAAATAGGCAACGTTGTTTTATTAATCACTCTTCTCACTGATAAGTGGGTATGTATGTCTTTAACGCTAGTAAGCTTATGCAATTTACGAGTAAATTCTTCATAACCGTTGAGGTCTGCGCTGACTACTTCCAATAAGTAATCATAAGGGCCCGAAACAACATGTCCATTGATTACCTCATCCATCTCAGATAAAGCATTTTCGAAGGCTGTAATCGATCCTTCTTGATGGTTGCTCAGACTGACTTCCACAAAAAAGCTCATCGCAATGCCAGCTTTAGCTCTATTTATGTTCGCTTGATAGCCTTCTATATAAAATTCATCTTCTAAACGTTTCAGGCGCCTAGCACAAGGTGAGGGTGACAGACCAATACGCTCGGCTAATTCAGCTGTTGATAAGCGTCCTTCTTTCTGAAGCACTTCCAAAATATGACGGTCGATTTTATCCATGTATTGCCTTTCTGGTGTTTCCAGCCAATAATTATATATTATTTGGCATTATCCACTAAATAACTATAGATTTTCAATAAAAGAATAGAGATAAAAGCGCGATTTTTGATTGATAATTAGGCTTTATATACAAGCATAAGACATCAATATGAATACCATTTCTCAGCCTTCCTCACGCAAAAATCCCTTGTTCACCCTGTCTCCGCTGATGAAAGGCTATGTGGCGATGATTGTTGTGATATTGATTTGGTCAGGCTTTGCATTGACTGTACGAGCGGTTGGAGCATCGTCGTTAAGCATGGCTGATGTCATGCTCATTCGATTTAGCGTGCCACTACTTTTATTGACGCCTTGGGTATTCTCTAGTTTGAAGGAAATCAAAAACATGAGAGGGGCTGATATCATTTTTATTTTATTTGGCGGTGTTCCTTTTCTGTTGCTCGCCACTGTTGGCGCGAGCACTGCTCCTGCAGCTTATGTTGGTACTATTTTGACAGGGACGCCAGTGTTCTTTGCCGCACTCTTATCCTTTATTTTTTATCGTCAGCGTATATCACTAAAGAAATTTTTGGCATTCATGATTATTTTCTTTGGCGTAGCCACGATGATGGTAGGGAACGCAGAACCAACACCTAGTAGTCTGCTACAGGGGATGGCCTTTCTAATGATTGCGAGTTTGGTTTGGGCGGGTTACACCTTAGGTTTAAAAAGTACGAGTTTGAGTCCAGTAGCGGTTGCTATCGTCCTTTCTTACACTGCATTTTTCATGACATTGATGATGGTTCTATCGGGTTTTTTAGAGACCAACCTCGGCGCTGTTTCTTTTGATGAGGCCCTACCTTTTATCTTAATACAAGGCGTGGGCGTTGGTATCGTCTCAACCATTGGATTTTCTTATGCAGTCAACAAACTCGGTTCCATTCGCACTTTGCTGCTTGGTTCTCTGTCTCCTGGACTAACCGCTTTACTCGCAGCATTAATACTTAATGAGTCTTTATCAATCGCAATGATGTGCGGCATCGTGTTAAGCACAATTGGCGTCATTTTATCCAATCGAGTGAAGTAAAGTAAGATATGTCCTCATTTTAAAAATGAGTGTCGAAAATAAAAGCCTAATATGTCATCACGTACTACTCTTAATCCTTTTTATCTATGATTGCCTAGCTTATTTTTTATATATTGTTTGACGGAAATAATAATTAGAGCTATCAATATTGGATAAATAATGAATATATCTACTCTTATTATCGCTCCAACTTGTGTTCTAGACCATATACCTATATAAATTTCCCATATAATACAAAAGACTATGGCGATTATCGTTGCCATTTGCACTTTGGTAATTTTTTTCACAGGTCTTCTCTCTTATTTACTCTCAAGATATGTTGGAAGTGCAGAAATATGTGCAAATACTTTAGATTGCTCATCCCATTTCCAGTATTTTTGCGTTTCTTCAGTATCGCCTGTTGGGGTCGGAATTACCCATACTGACGTTAGAATATTGCTTTCCTGTTCAAATGTAACATATGTGCCATTACCACCCCATTCTTTATCTTCTGGTAAAGGGTAAACCGTTCCATTTCGGCTATCGACCATCGCACCACTGACACAGCCTGAACCACAGCCCCATGTTATTACTACGTAATGGTTTGCAAAATTCACGTCCTGTTTCGCATATTCCCCACTAATCACAGTTCTATAACGTTTTGCAATTGGATGACTGTCGAAATTTATATTCGATTTTTCAATAGCTATTGGTTTAGCTTTTACCAGCGCCGTCTCTTCAAATACAGTATTAATAGCTGTAGTTTGAACAAGGTCCATATTTGTACAGGCACTAGTTAATACAGTTAATGCTAAAATTAACTGTATTTTAAAGTTTTTGTATAGCACTTGCTTTATCCTATTATCCAGTAAGTTGTTAAGAAGTACTTAAAACTCATTAATCGTGTCAACCACAAACTGACGAGAAGCCTCACCCTCTATCATACGATACTGAATTTGGCGTGTTTTACCTTGTGGATTGGCATTGCTATCGTCTTCTAAATAGAGTGGGAAACGTCTAACCAATATATTCTCAACCAATGCAAACGCATCATGACCCATATAACCTTGTTTGAGTGTATCAGTCAGCTCTGGATAAGAGACTTGACTCCACGACAGCCCTTTATTGCTCGAATAAGCAATCACATCACCATATGAACCGCTACCCACACTTTGAGTGAATACTAGAATTTCAGGATATCCATCGCCATTTATATCACCCACATCGGCACTAACAACAGGATCGCTAATTGGTCGCTCGATAATGTCTTCGCCCATTGGCTGAATCTGCAAGATATAACCACCATTGCCGTCAGAGGTGCTGGTCACTTGAGTAGAAAAATCACCATAGTTGAGTGAGGTAGCGTATAGCGAGTTGTCCAATTGTTGAGTGTCCAGCGTATCGCTTAATTTTTGATATACGCCACCAAGCGTTGCACCGCCGCTACAATAAAAAGCTGTTTTTTGTAGATAGGCTTCTTCACCTTCAATGGATAAGCTATTGTCATTAAAGCGCAAATAAACGGGGTTATTATCTACCCAAAACTGATACCGTCCATCATGAGCTTTATGAAGTACGGTGTCTAATGTACAAGTAGGTTTCTTTTTGTCTATGCGAGAACGAATAGACACACTAATAGCATCTTGACCAGCATCACGTACGCTGATCGCAAACCAGTCGTAACCCTCGTTACGTTTTGTATAGCCGTCTGTGACGTAATCGCCCGTTATATTGTTAGTATACTTATCGGTTGAGGTTGCTATAGGTAGGTCGTTATGTAAAACCGTTGTTGTCTCAAGGCCCTGTGTATTAGTGTTCTGGCACGCAGTCAGACTTAATAACAGCATGCTGGGCAGTAACGTTTTTCTCATCATAATTTTTATTCCTTCAGAAGATCGTTATATGGGCCATTCATAACAGCCCACATCATTTAGCAATTTAAAAAACCATTATCCATTCTTGTAGTGGAATATTGGTTTGTACCCATTTCTCTCGATGGGGTCTAAGTCAGGGCACTAGGATAGAGGAGTTCAAAGCCTGTGACCATGTGTATTCAGTAATTTTTTTACTTGTTTATGAAAATTTGATGCTTACGCATAAGCCGCGATTTATGCTTGGGAAAAGCAGTGCTTTTGCATATAAAGTGACAATAACGTTGCATTCTTTTTTGCTTTCCCGTTGCTAGAATAGAGTAGTACTAGATGCTTTCAAAACGATTCAAATTATCATTCGTAATACACCAGTTTTATCTTTACAATCTCACATCATTTACACTATCAGATAGATTTAAGGTGAGTATTCCATGCTTTTGAGTATAGTTTACATTATTGGTATTACAGCAGAGGCAATGACGGGGGCACTAAGCGCGGGACGACAAAATATGGATTGGTTTGGCGTTATGCTTATCGCAAGTGTAACGGCGATAGGTGGTGGTAGTGTCAGAGATATCTTACTTGGTAATTACCCCTTAACTTGGGTAGAACATCCTGAATATTTATTAATTGTTTGTGTGGCTGGCCTTATAACGACTTGGTTGGCTAAATGGGTTGTTAAACTTAATGGCATTTTCATACGTTTGGATGCTTTAGGACTAGCGGCCTTTAGCATTATTGGTTGTCAAGTAGGGCTTAACATGGGACTCCATTACGGTGTTTGTGTGGTTGCGGCCATTGCAACAGGTGTGTTTGGTGGATTGCTGCGTGATTTAATATGTCGCCAAACCCCATTGGTTTTACATCATGAGTTATACGCTTCAGTTTCTTTAATCATTGCTTGTTTATATTTAATACTTCAGCATTTTGCTGTTAGTAGTAATATCAGTATCATTGTTAGTTTGGTTGCTGGTTACTTAATCCGTATGGCAGCGGTTAGAGCAAAGTGGCGATTACCCGTATTCCATTTGTTAGAAACTTCCAAATAAAATAGAGACCTCACCGTCATAAGAATGTCTACGAGCGGGCTGGGTTATTTTAGAGAGTCGTTAAGGCTCTCTATTTTTTTACCATCATACTGACTTAACGCCACTAATATGACGATCTAGCTAAGTTTTAACATGTTCATAAGCCTCATTAGGGCTTAGTAAGTATGGTATGTATAGCCTATTAGATGCTCACAAGACCTCTGAGATCTATTTTATGATCTAGTACATTTATTCAAAAAAGTCCAAACGAATACTTTAAAAAATACTGGTTATTTTCGAGTAAATCCATTAACCTACTAAGCCAACCTACCTTAAGTAGGTTGGCTTAGTAACAGGTTTCTTTAGTGAAATAAGTTTTGGTATAAAAGGGTTCTTTTATGAGCATAAGTGACTATAGTAAATCCAAATTGTTATACGACCTAGTGGTCATTGGTGCAGGGGCTGGTGGCTTGAACGCAGCATTGACTGCTATGGAATATGGGAAAAAAGTGGCTTTAGTAGAGCGTAATCAGCCAGGAGGAGAGTGTACATGGTCTGGCTGCATTCCTAGTAAAGCGATGATACAAATGGCAAAAGAGATTAAAATCTCAAAAAAATATGGTTCTATAGAGATAAACTCTGCTGACGTTTTATCAAAAGTACGAGCATTAATTCAGAAGGCACATCAAGCAGAAGCTGTACCTGTTTTAGAAGCTGCTGGAATCGAATATTTCTACGGTGAAGCCGTGTTTTTGGATAAAGATACTGTTCAAGTAGGTACAAATACTTTGCAAGCAGAGAATATAATGATTGCCACAGGCTCATCGCCTGTCGTTCCAGATATCTTTGGTATTAACACAGTTGATTATCTAACAAATGAAAATATTTTTCTTTTGCCAAACCTGCCTAGTAGCATCATTGTGTTGGGCGCTGGGGCTATTGGTGTTGAGCTGTCACAAGCAATGCAAGCGCTGGGCGTAGAAGTTAAACTGGTAGAAATGGCTCCTCATATTCTTTATCGAGAAGAAGTAGAGCTTTCTAAGTTACTACAGGAAGCCTTAGAAAAAGATGGGGTAGATATTCTTCTAAATCAACGTGCTATTGCTGTCTCAGAGGATGCTACAGGTATTCAGCTAACACTTTCTTCGCCTGAGGGAGAAGCCATCGTTTGTGCGGAAAAAATCTTGTTTGCTTTAGGACGGCAACCTAATCTAACGACGCTAAATATAGCCGATATTGGTATTAAAGCTACCTCGCAAGGAATCACGGTGAATGACTACTGTCAAACCAACGTCTCTAATATTTATGCAACTGGAGATGTGGTAGGGCCTTACCTTTTTTCTCATATGGCTGGGTATCAAGCACGAAATGTAATCCATAATTTATATGGTGTAGGAACACAGCCTATTGACTTATCAGGTGTCGCTTGGTGTACGTTCTCAGACCCCGAGTTTGCTCGTTGTGGCTTAACTGAAGTTGAAGCAAGCACGGAGCATAATGATATCAAGACTTTTACGTTTGACTATGAAGATTTAGATCGTGCCGTTGTGGATCAAAAAACAATAGGTAAAGCAAAAGTAATTTGTGACAACAAAGGATTAATACTAGGGGCTTCTATTTTAGGAGAACGGGCGTGTGAATTGTTGGGTGAGTTACAGCTATTAAAGCAGAATCAAATCCCCCTACAGAAACTGCAGGAGAGCATACATCCTTATCCGGGATACAGCGAGTTACTCTTTTATTTAAGCATGGATGCAAAAGCATGTTTCATCGCTTAAAGTGTTAATCAATACGTATGAATAAAAGAAGGAGAGAGAGGTGGGTAAGCGTATGACAAAAGAAGAACGTCGTATTCAGTTATTGGCCATGGCTAATCAAATTGTTCAGGAGTCAGGTACAGAGGCTTTAACATTAATTTCATTAGCTGATTACGCAGGAGTTAGCAAGCCCATCACATATGAACACTTCGGCTCAAGAGAAGCGTTACTTTCGGCCCTCTATCAAAGCTATGATCAACGTGTAATTGAAGCTATTGAGCAAGCGGTGGCTGAGCACCCAGTCTCTCTCGAAGCCACCGTCGATAGTGTTGTTAAGTCATATCTTGCTTGCGTAGTACATTGCGGATCTCAATACGAGGAAATTATTGCCGCTTTACAAGCTTACCCTGGCTACCGAAACCTCAAAGCTGATATTCGATACTACTTTTCTAAAGCCTATTGGCAGATTTTACAGCCTCATTTAACAGGGTCTTTCCAAGAAAACAAGGGGGTGTTATACGCTATCCACGGTACAATCGATGCTATTTCAGATGCAGTAATGATGGAGGGGTTAAGTTATGAAGCTGCTGAAAGCCTTTTACGAAAATTAATTCTTACTGTAGTTAGGTCGCTATAAAAAATTACAGTGAGTCTGGAGTAAAGTCTTCGGAGTACCTGTTGGTATATTTCCTAAAGTGTTAGAAACTTCTAAATAAAATATGACCCTACCATTATAAGGATGTCTACGAGCGAGCTGTGTTATTTTAGAGAGTCGTTATTATCTGTGAACACCTCATTTTTAACACAGCTATTTGACGCAGTTATTTAATACAGTCTGCCAGCAATTTATCTCATTTTTATCGTCATGTTCAAAATGAGGACACGTCCGAATACTACTATATAGTAAGCGTAATTTTACCTACTGCTTTACCTGATTCAAGATGGTCATGCGCGCGCGCTACCTCCCAAATAGAGTAGTTACTATCATCTATGATAGGCGTGATTTTGCCAGTATCAACCAGCTCCGCAATCATTGTCAGGATACGACCGTGCGATTCATGGTTGATGCCATGAAATAATGGAATGAGCACCAAAACACCGTGAAAGGATAAGGCTTTGAGAGCAATTTGCAATGGATCAGCAATGGGTAAAATAGTGGCGACATGGCCATTGAATCTAACGGCTTGAAAAGATTTTTGAATATTATCACCAGCCACCGTATCGAAAATTTTGTCAAAACCCACGCCGTCAGTATACGTCGCCACATAGTCATCAACCTCCGCCGTTGTATAATCCACTAGATGATCCGCGCCTAGTGTTTGTGCTAGTGCACTATTAGCAGGAGAGTAGGTAGCGGTGACTGTCGCGCCAAGTACTTTTGCTAGCTGAACGGCAATATGACCAACGCCCCCAGTTGCACCATGAATCAAGACATTATCGCCTTCTTTGACATTCATTTTTTGTACGAGTGCCTCATAAGAAGTGAGTGCGACCAACGGCAGGGCTGCGGCTTGCTTCATACTGAGTGTTTTAGGCTTTTTAGCCATTAAACGCACATCGACCAACATGAATTCAGCAAGTGCACCATCAATACCGTTGAGGCCACCAGCCATACCATAAACTTCGTCACCAACACTAAATTCAGTGACGTCGGCACCTATCTCGCTCACAATGCCAGCTACATCACCGTGTAGTATCTCTGGCAAATTCTCCGACCAAGGCAGCTCGACTGAGCGCAGCATGGTATCAATAGGATTCACACTAGTGGCTTTCACTTCCACAACCATGTGACCTAGTGTTGCCGTTGGTTTTGGTTTTTCTGCCAATTGAAAAACTGCAGTTGTACCGATTTCTTTAATGATCATCGCTTTCATGTTATTACCCTTTACTGGTGTGAATGTCTTATTGTTTGTTTCAGGACAATCAGTTTAGACGTTGCTAATCCAGCAAACCATTACCCAGTAAACAAATTACTTTTGCTTTTTGAGCAAGCCATGGTTACAGTTAAATGGAATATCTATCAACTTAATAAAGGAGTGGCAATGAGCTCAATAAATCGATTGGCATATTTTAATAGTGTTGTCGAAACTGGTAGCATTTCAGAAGCCAGCCGCATCTTTGATGTACAGCCGTCTTCTATTTCACGGCAGTTAGCAGTGCTTGAGAAAGAGTTGGGCGTACGTCTGCTCAATAAAACGACCAGAAACACCAGTTTGACTGAAGCGGGGCACAAATATTACGAATACTCTCAGCGAATTGTGTCAGAGTTTGATAATGCCAAAAGAGCCGTTAATGATTTACAAATAACGCCACAGGGTAAGCTTAAAATCAGCATGACAGTCGGTTTTGGTGAAAGCATGGTATTGCCGTTAATACCGAAATTTATGTCGTTATATCCAGATATTGATATAAAAATTGAGTTAACAGAGCGGGTTGTAGATCTTATAGAAGAAAATATTGACGTGGCTATTCGAAGTGGACGCCTATCTGATTCGACCATGATTGCCAGACGCTTGGTATTTAATGATTTTCTACTGTGTGCAAGCCCCCAATATTTAAAAAATAATGGCACGCCTCTTAGCATTGACGAACTAGCTGATCACCAATGTATCCGATATGGCTATAACGGTTGGAAAGAGTGGTTTTTGATAGCAGAAGATCGTAAAAAGTTGGTGATTAATAGTCAGGTTTCAGTGAACTCGGTGAATGGTCAGAAGCAGCTAGTATTGAGTCATGCAGGCCTAACGCTAATACCACTGTGGGCTGTTAAAAGTGAATTGGCGAACGGGTCATTGGTTCAAGTCATGCCAGATCATATTTTTAGTCCCTATGAAGAGCTTAGTGCTACTTACGCTATTTATTTAAAGCGAGATATGGTTTCACCAAAAACACGCGTTTTTTTAGATTTTTTGGTAGAACAGATGATAGCGATTTGAGTTTGGGTCTACAGCTTGATCGCACGAATTTTTATAGTCAACGACTGCTAAATACATTTTAACGAATATTGATATTTTTAAAAATCGAGTATGAATAGTTTATGAAAAAATAGGAGCGCGCCCAATTCGAAGATTATTTCATATACGATATAGGCCTAGGCACTCATGACTTGATGAATGCTTCTAAATTTAAAATGACTTATTATTCTTAAATATCAGCCTATGGAGCTTTCATGACATCTAAATTATTTATCAGTGGTTCAATTATGTTGGCCCTCGCTACACTGTCTGGACTGATGGAAAGCTTATTTTATGGTGGCATTGCTTCTGATGGCGTGCTTCAAGAAAGCTTGTTTTTACCTCTGGCTTTTATTTTTTTAGCCTTAGCATTAATCCTTTATTGCTTATCACTCATCATGCAGGTAAAAACAAGCGTGACAGGTACTCAAATGAACTAAATGCTTATTCCACAACCACATTATCAACCAGCGTCATCTCTTCGCCCGCTTTCAACGTCAGAGCATTAACACTGGATCTGACGTTTTTATTTTGGTCAGTCTCTGTTGGGGGCTGACGTTTGGTGACAAAAATGGATATGATGAATATCAAATCAAAAGTAACTCTCTTTAACCTTAAAATATTAACGTTATGTATACTGTGAAGTACATCACTACTATCTCAATAATCCAAACTATTGGTGTCATTAGCACACAGCCGAAGATTCAAGTCCTCACTAGGGAACCGAACCAATTGAATCAGTTCGGCAATTACCACCTCATTAATTATTGGGTTGGTGCGTTATACAGGTATCGAACTAGCAGCTAGCTCTCAGATTGTTGAGTCTCCAATAATTCCACTGTAGTTTGTTAAAGCGTTACTTTCTATTAAATAAATCATAGGCTTTCATCTTCTTAGCGACAATCCTGCACCCATTTTCATAATAATCAACAAGCACGAAGCTATCAACAGTATCGGCATTACACTTTGGACAATGGTAACCACCTAGCTTCCAGTCATCTTTTTCAATCACTCTAAGTGTCTGTTTAGAGCTACAAGTAGAACAAAATTTAAATTTGCGGTTTGTAAATCTTTTCATGTTCATTGTGTTTTTCATCCAGATTGCAGTAGTATTGATATATCCATCGCAAAGAAATTAGAGTTTGGGTGTAGTATCCATTTCTCGCAAACGTAGTAACACCGTATGAGAGAAAGGATTACAATACTTCCAAGCTTTGAATTTTGGTGTATATCTACCACCACCTTCTTTGCTCCATTGCTTCAGTAAAGCTATAATCTCTGGATTATAACTGACCGTTTTTACTGAAATACCCCCATCGTTAAACACCCATGCATCTACCCATACATTATTAATAATAAAGCGATGTTTAACATAACTGTTGGGGAGCTTAGATTGAGCTTTTTCACTATCATCAGCAACATGGTTCGTATTGATTTCAGGTAAAGGCGTCGTACTTAACCAATCTGCCAACGGGTCGTCAGGTTTCTTAGCTTCAGGGTATAACCATTTTTTATTATCTACTTGTTCTAGAATGAACTGTTTTGCTTCATCACTAGGAATACAGACCTTGCGCTTTAGTAGTTCTCGCAAGTCTATCTCAATGGTCTTGATACTTAATTGTTTGATGAAATTAAGTTTGTGAGTATCTACAAAAGATGTCACGGCAACTTCGATAAACAGCATCTCATTATCAATACTTGCTAATAAATCAGGACGAATTGAGCCAACAGCCTGCTCTGCTACTAAGCTTGAGAATTGCCAATTTTTTGCTTCAGTCTCATCTGTTTCTGGCAAGGGTGGCAATACCACACATTTTTTCTCCATAATGACTTGCTTAGCAAACTTGTGTAGGATACTTTCAGGGTTGATATGGCAACTTTCTTTATTACTAGAGTGAGCGAAATGATGCTCGTTTTTCTCTCCCTTTCTAGCAACAACGGGTTCGCTACATTCAAAACAATAACAGTTACAAGCGAGTCCTCTTTCTACTTGTTTAATACCAACAATTTGATCTAGATCATTAATAGCAATATTCATTAGCATGGTTACTATCCTCTTTAGGGTTTGTAAAAACTGAGGTTAGTATGAGCTGAGTATTTTGCGTAAACACCCCTAAAAGGGGTAACAAACGGGTTTGAGTCGGTTTAATACTAATGAAAAACAAATACTTAGAATTATTTGAGAATTTAAGCAATCGTCTTGACTTGTATCATAACGAAACTAAAAACCAGCGTTATGTACAGATAATGTTAGAGCGTAGGCTAAAGAGCCTGCCAGAAAATGAAGGTGATGTTTACGAGCCTGACAAAATTACTCGTAAAATAATTTATGCCATTGATAAGAATGTCAGTCTAGATGATATCGATAGCAAAGAAGCCCAACAGCAGATAAATATTAGGAAGATCCAAAAGTATTTATCCGATTTTGTTCGAACTCAAATGGACTCCGAAATACTTAATCGTGTTGGCTATATACCTGTAATTAAGGTTGAGTCTTCAAGAGGTGGTCGAGGTAATGAAAAGGCATTTTGGTTGGATATTGAACCTGTTGAACTATTGCTACCGTCTGAGGCATTAGAAGATGAAGATTCACCTGACGACTATGGTGAGATAATTTACGTGAGAGAACATAGCTCAACAATAAAACCCTCAATTCTCACTCGAATTTTTTTTAAGAATGGTGAATTAAAGATGTACAGCCCTAAAGGCTTACTGTTGACTGCTTTAATGCTTATTAGTCTTCTTGTAGATATACTGATCGTCTTGTTCGCAGTCTTATTTATTATATTCATAAAGGATTTGCCATCATTAAGCCTAACAACAGCATTAATTATATTAGCGTTCATACCATTCGCTTATATGAATTTTATATGGTTCTTTAAACCCTTACATCATTTAATGACCCACCGTATCAGTAAAGCGCCTTTGTTGTTTGCAAATATAAATACAGACAATGCTGATATTGAGATGTATAAGGGAGCTGATGGCTATAGAATAGCGAGAATAACGGCCTTCACTTCCATTTGTCCAATTTGCACAGCCCCTATTGAACTAGCTGATGGCAAACCTGATCAAAAGCAGCCGTTAGTTGGTCGATGCAGAGAAGCACCTCATGCCCATGTTTATAGCTTTGATAGGATGACTTTGAAGGGGTATTTTTCAGGTCATAAAGGTTATTTGAAGTAATGGAAGGCATTAATCAAGTAAATCGAATATTTTCATACTAAATAGTTAAATCAATTCTTTGTAGTCCTTCTTAGTTAAAAGTACAGCCCAAATAGCCGACTATTCCCATAAAGGTGCATTATGGTAAATGATGTTAGATAGAATGATTCGGTTTCATTGGCTCCATTGGGGCATAGTCTGTTGATAAGTTATTAAGACAATTAGTTGTTACGAACAGGTTTGTACAATTGAGCCTTGAAACTTTATAATGCTCAATGAAATCAAAAGGTAAAATGTATTGTCCACGCAGTTCAACAAAAATCACCTTTTGAGATAAGTTTGTAGTCCAACTAAGGTTATTGAATGAAACAGTATCTAGATTTATGTCAACGTATAGTTGATGAGGGTGTATGGGTCGAGAATGAACGAACTGGAAAACGCTGCTTAACCGTTATTAATGCTGATTTAAACTACAATGTAGGAGCTAATGAGTTTCCCTTAGTAACTACTCGAAAGAGTTATTGGAAAGCAGCTATCGCAGAGTTATTAGGGTATCTACGTGGTTATGATAGCGCAGATCAGTTTCGAGCTATTGGATGTAATACATGGAACGCTAATGCCAATGAAAATGAAGCTTGGTTAGCTAATCCTTATCGTAAAGGTAAGGATGATATGGGCCGAGTTTATGGTGTACAGGGACGCAGATGGCGTAATTCAGTAGGAGAGGAGTTTGACCAACTTCGTAAGACTTATAATAACTTGCGAAACGGTATTGATGACCGAGGTGAAATTCTAACCTTCTACAATCCAGGTGAGTTTCATATGGGATGTTTACGTCCTTGTATGCATACTCATACATTTTCGTTGTTAGGTGGAAAGCTTTATTTGACTTCATCACAACGTTCATGTGATGTACCATTAGGTCAAAATTTTAATCAGATTCAAGTGTTTACCTTACTAGCTCTCATGGCTCAAATTACGGGCCACGAGGCCGGAAAAGCTTATCATAAGATCGTAAATGCACATATTTATGAAGATCAATTAGAATTAATGCGTGACGTGCAATTAAAACGCGAACCTTATCCGGCACCTAAGCTTCATATTAACCCTGAAATTAAGTCTCTCGAAGATATTGAAACATGGGTAACATTGGATGACTTTAAAGTTGAAGGATACCAGTATCATGAGTCTATTGCCTATCCATTCTCAGTTTGATATAAGCATAAAGTGAAAGCTGAGAAAAGTGATAAATTTCTATTAGGCATAAAGTATCAATATATGTGATTTATGCTATAGGGTATATGCTTATTAGCTAAGCTCTCGCTAGCTTTTAAGCAAGAGGAAATTAAGATTATGCTCTTTATAGAATAGATAATTTTTGACAGACTAGTGCATAAGCTGTTTCGATCTTGTATCTTCTAAAACTAACATTTTTCTCAATTTCTCAATTTCTTGTCTGGCTTCTGATAGGGATCTCTTATCTGTGTCAGATAGTGTTTTATAATAATCTCTTGATTCTCTCATCTTTTGTAACCGTTTATCTGAGTGCTCAGCGACCCTTTTTATATCTTGATATTCATTAAACCAGTAGATAACCTCACTTTGTGCTCGGCTTAGCTTTGCTTCTAGCGCATTTTTTACATTGGCAGTGCTTAAACGTACTTGTTCTTTACGTGATTTCTCTTCGGTTTTCCGAGAGTCTCTGATCTGTTTAAGCTCTTGGACAGGCCAAACGCGGTTTGAGATGGTGTTCCGATGAATACCAGTCATTTCTGAAAGTTGTGCTACAGTGGCTTTCAACCTCTTGTTGCCTTTAATATCCGACAATGCCTTTTCCAATAGCAATGTGTTTGCATCATAATCATCGCTATTCTTTTGATCATAAGCATTCATAGTTCAACTTCCTCACCAAGATTTTCCAGTACCATTCTCGCTTCGTTCATTGCTGCTAGAACTTGCTCACGATTATGCAAATATTCTGGTTTATTGAGATTAAGCTTGTTTAACGTATAAACTTCACGCCATTTAGGCGCATGTTTAGTAGTTACAACGGCTTGTTTGCATCGAGCTGGATTGCAACGTAGTGAACCAATACATGGTAGGCTTGAATCATATTCTTCTGCTCTATTACCATAGCAAATCCCTTGGCCCATATATACTATTGCAACACCTTGATCTACCATAGCCTCATATACTTCCTCTTCCGTGTAGCCTTCAGCCATATATCCGCTAAACGTCTTAATTAGACCTTTTTTATGCTCATTCGCTTTACCGCCGTAATACGTGCCATTTGGATTATGGGCTGTTTTAATAGCCTCTAATTCAGCTACTCGGCGCAATGATTTCTTATCACCTTTTCGGTTCCCATCTTTTGATAGCATTTCACCTATATCACCATACCCTAGCGTTACTAATGAAGTAGACCCAGCAGAGGTATAGTTAGAGACGCTATCCACAAAATGCTTCAATTGAAACGATATTAGAGGTAGACCTACTTCAGCCTTAAATAGTTGATATGTTAAGGTGTGTCTTAACATATATGGATTGAACTTTAGTTCTTTAGCAGTTTTTTCGCCTAATAGTTGGCTGATAAAAATATTCATTTGATGTGTAAGGCTGCTACTATACACAGACTTAGGGAAACTACCAGGTCTAACAGTATCTACATTAGAAAGTAGGTATGGTGAGGCCTTGATTTTTGAAATATACGAAGCTGCTAATACTGCGTCCTTAACAATTGGTATAGCTACCCATCTATCGTCAAACAAACCTGTACTAACTTCATCTTTATGCTTTTTGACCGTACTTTCAATTAGCCAAACGGCATCACTTTGAATTAAGCACGAACAATTCTGAACTCTTACTTCTGATAATTCAGATGGTCTCATACCAGTATACTGACCCACTAAATACGTGCAGGCATACGCTACGAGGTTAAAGTATTTCCTAAGGTTATCTGCTTTATAACCGCGTTCTCTCAATTTTTTACGTATAGTTATCCCAGTCATAACTTTAGAATCTTTATCTAGCATCCAATCATAGGGCTCGATTACATTCATAACAAAATTTGAAGAATAATTTTTGGTTCTTAATCGCATAGCAATGTACCCATGTAGAGCTTCATGCGTAACACGTTCTTGACTAGCCCATGATAAATATTCGCTCGTATTGAAACGTTTTAGAGAGTTGGTATCTGATATCCTCTCACTGTCTCCTATAGCGTCTAAAAAATCTACTACAATAAAAGATGCAATCTTTGATAAAGATTCAAAGACCAAGTCTGGTAATACTTGATCTTTCTTTTCTTTACCAACATTCGCTATTCTCTTCCATTTCAGGCTATCTAACTCTACATGAGCAATAGGCTTTTCGAATACATACTTAACAGAAGCTGGGCTGCGTAAGTATTTAAAGAATCTATCTAACTCTACACCTCTTACACGATCATAATTTTTAGCCGCTATGGGATACAGTTCGGGTGTTATATCGGATAATGTTTTAATCTTTTCCTGAACAAACTCATAACCTAGTTCATGAGATGCTTGTTTGAATAGTTCATTGATAAATGTTAAACCACTTTCAAAAGTTTTAATCAAGGAGTTGGCTTTTAATGTTTTTTTTGATCGGCTTTTACCCTCGTTTTTCTGCAGCTTGAAGATGGAACTATTGAGCAAAGCCAACTCGAATATAATTTTCATTTCTATCAAAACAAATGCCGGAATCGCTGTATATTTTGAAAAATTGATTCGTAGCTTTGCACCTTGAACATTTCTTGCAGCATTAGGATAATCTTTATTAAAGTTCCAAACGCTATCAGAAAACTTTGATAGTGTTGATATGGGTTTGTCCATAAGAGACGTCATATACTCTATATCAAATGTGTGCTTATGCTGAAGGCACTCATTCCTCTGATCCGTAATAGGATTTAAGGCTTCTAAAACATAGAAACGATGTTTTGCAAAAGCTGTCAACACGTCTAATTTTTTTTCATAGTCCATCAAATTACTCCATCAACTAGTGTAGTGGTTTCAATGTACTCTGCTAAACGCTGTCCATGCTTTAGATCCTCTAAGGAAAAGTCAGACAATGCTGGATCTGTAATGCCTTTTATTAGTTCCATATTCTCCGAAATGACATGTCCGTAGGGGGTATCCATAACCCGAGTGTGCTCTGTCAAAAGCGTATAGTCACGCTTCATTGCAAAGATTTCAGGGAGGTTTTTAGCCGTAATAATGACATTGTCACAACCTAAACACTTATTATATTGTGAGCATGGAGTACCAGGAATATACGATGAAAGGTTTTTTACAAAATCCGGCGGATCAAAAATATTCCTGCATTCTGCTAAAGGGGTATGGAAGGTTATTGCTAATTCGTTGGTATCTCTAGTTTGTACTTCTTGAGTTTGTTTATTCAAAGTAGATTGATGTATTTCTTTTAGTTTATCGTTTAACTTTACTCTACTTATCGTATTGAAGTCAAAAGAGTCGAGGTAACCAATAGTCGTTTGAATTGAGGAGTGCCCTAACATGAGCTGAATTTCGCGTAAAGTCACTCCACTGTCTAACATCTCACTAACAAAGGTTGGTCTAAATCTGCTTATTGTAAGAGTTAACGGCTCTCCTGCATCATTTTTTAAGTTATATTTATCAACAAACTTAGATGAACTAGCTTTTAATGCTTTTGTATTTCTTTCTTTGTTTCCTAATATTGGAGACACTCTGCCGTGCTTTTTTGTACTATCCGACTGATAGATGAACAACCTATCTTTAAAAGCATCATCTTCAATGTCTTGCCGAATCCCACTAGTTAATTGGACTAATTCTTCAAAAATAATTTTTATCGATTTAGCTTGAGATGATGTAAGCCATGTCAGTTCTGCATTGAAAAGATCGAGATGATACTCCTTGTAGCCATCAGAGCGTTCTTTCCAATATCTAAGACAAGGTCGCGATGTTGCTGGATGAGATTCTAGATAATCGTTCACGTTGAGAGAAAGTAAAGAATCTGTATTTAAGCCTGTAATTTGAGCAAGCCTTAAGAGGTAGGGCGTTAGTATGTCCATATTTATCATTGGAGTAACACCCCATTCGTTATATATCTCGCTCAGTCCTTTGTCTGAACGGGCAGTAATTTTCAAGAAAGATATCTCGATAGGGGATTCTGCTGTATGGTAATGAACTGGCTTACACATCAAGGGGTTTTCAAACAGCCATCTCGCATTATCTAATGTAGAAAGGCCTCTTATTATACGACCTTTCTCATTCAAAGGATTTTTCCCTATACCAGTTTTTTTATAAGGTATGAGAGCTGCTCTAGATTGACACAATCCTTTTTCGATAGCATCTAATACCTGAATTCGCTCGTTCATTGTAAATGGCTTTTTAACATCTGTTTCTCTACTTACAGTAAAGCCATTTATATCGAAAAAGCTATACTCCATGTCACGTACTTGGGTCAGCCTACACAGTGTTCTGCGTACTGAACTCAAAAGTGTATTTGCATGATAACTTGATATTTCTTTACTTATTATTTTTTTCTCTAAATATTTTCGATATCTAGATAGGAGATGCTCATCAAAAACTGTGACAATTTTTAAAGGTGAATTACCATATAGTTCAGATAAGAAATATATAAAGGAATTACTCGCAATTCTATAGTTACTCTTGCCTGATTCTGAAGAGACAGTTTTGCTAGTACAAGCAAACAGTTGCTCAATCTGAATAAACGGTTCTAGTTTTGAAGGAAAGAAGAAGTCATCAGCAGCATTTAACTCTCTGGCTGCCAGTCTATGAAAACGTTCTATCTGACTTTCACTATAGTTTTTTCTATTAACGTTCGCTTCACTTGTTCTTTCAGCAACGCTTTTATAATCTGGGTCAATAATTCCAAGTTTTTCAAGATCTTTGTGAATGAAGTCCCAAGCACTTCTAACAACATTAAATCTTAAAGAGGCTTTCGTTATAGGTAATTGTTCTGAAGACATTCTTCTTAGCGAAATCTTATTACCAAAAATAGGTAAAGTATGCTTTTCTTTTTCAGATAACTGTCTGTACCAATTCAGTAGCTTCCTCCTGCTTTCGATGCCAGCAGCTTCATAGCTCCCATCTGGTATTACTAGAATCCCTTCTTTGATCATCTTTTCGATCAAAGGGTTCGTAAGCTCCCTGTAACGTTGTGCAGCAGAACTTGAGACACCTACTACAGCATGTTGAATATGCTTGACGGCTATACCAAAGCCTAGAGCACTCTCAGCCTTACTAATTGGTATTTCCCACAATGTTTCTGTATCTTCAATTGTTCTTGATACCCACTCTAAGATAGCAGTTTCGGCGTCTTTAATGAGACGCTTTCTAGATTCGACTGTATTATAATCAGTACTTATAATTCCCAGTTTACAGAGATCTTCATGAATCTCATCGATTGTTTTTGCTACCAATTCATATTGAGTTGCTAAAACATTCCAGTAGCCCTGCTCGTGTCCTATTGATTTGAAGCAAACATTGTTTATAGATTTAGTCAAACGAGGAAGGTTTTTCTTATCATTAAAACTTAGATTGCTATACCAATATAGTATTCTCTGTCGAGTTATATTTTCTCTACTAGAAGCTCCTTTTGCGACAACCTTCATCTCAGCCATTTTCTCTATCAATGAAACGGTGAGGTGCTTTCGTTTATTAGCTTCATTGATCGTGATAGATGTCTCTTTCGCTAAAAATTCAGACGTGATATTGACACTCCAAGAGCTCTTTAAATGGCTGCTAAGTGGCAAGGCTAAGAGTTGGTTTGGACTCTTTAATAAGCCCTCTACCCATGTATTTACCAATTGATCAGTGGCTATTCCATCTTTTTTCATTTGATGTCCTTAATGCCAATTTTCAATTTTGTCTGTTCTGATAAGCGGCTCATCTTCTCAGCTCTAGTTAGTAAGTCCCCGTTCTCATCACAAATAGTATTATAAATTTCCTGAGGGATGCTGGTATACATTTGGGTAGTACTGAGGTGGTTATGACCTAAGTTTTTTTGTACGATAACGAGCCGATCTAGGTAGTCGGATCCTAGGTCATTTGATTGCAATATTGCATAGGCATTACCATGCCGTAGCTTGTGAGGAGAGATTATTCTATCGAGGCGACCTTTCTTTATTGCACGTTTGCTGATACGCTCAAGTAACTCATTTATCGCTTTACGTGTATAAGGAGTACCTTTAGCATTAAAAAATGCTGGGGTTTCATCTGGATTTACATATTTGCGAGCATGTTTTTTGTAGAGCGGAGACGCATGATATTTCTGTATACGTTTAATGGTAGCCGAACTAACTAACGTCCACCGTGGTTTGATTTGATTTCCACGCCCCTTGCTACCTTTAATGGCTAAAGGTACGTAGTCTGCATGAATAGGTTGATCGGACTCTACTGAAATGAACTTTTCAGAGTTAAAGTTGACAGTATCTCTAAAATCTTTAAGAGTAACCCTGATCAACTCCGAACGCCTCACGCCAGAGTCATATAAAAACTGAAGTAGTACTCGTTCTCGTTCTAATCGAGTAGATTGAATCAATATGAAAAGATCATCAAGAGTGCATGAAGTAATTGGTGTACGCTTTGGTAGTTTTGAAAAGTATCCATTACTATATGGATTGTCCTCTCTAAGCGGCTGACGGTCTTCTGTGCGACTGCAGAGGAAATGGAGGAAAGCGTATATTGCTCCATCACGATTTCTAATAGTAGCTGAACTTCTATGTTCTTCAACACTTAGAAAAGTACAGTATTCCTGAATTACATACCCTGGGACTGTAATGAAGACCTCATCAGTTTCATCATCGCTATAGTCTGGACGACTACGGATATACTTTAAGAAGTAAGTTAGGTTTTTGCCATATGTATTTGCTGTTTCATGAGCAATCTTTTCGTGCTTGAATTGATATGATAGATACTCAGAGATAAGAGGGAGAATTTTACCACTATCATCAAATACACCAACCCCATTCACTTTGACTTTCTGATCCAGTAATAGGTCTGGTATTTCACTAATTAAATAAGATTTTGATAGGTCTAATTCTCTATTGGAACAAATCTTAATATCCATAATACAAGCCAAAGTAATACATAGATTAAATTGTATATCATATTATGCATGACCTGATGTTCACTATAAGTATAGAGAAATGAGATGTTCCTAGGCTGCTAATAATTCATACTGTGAATTATCATTATAGGGGAATAATAGGAATAAATCCGCTGAGCGCTGGTAAAGCTGGCAGGAGAGTTTGTTGTCCGCGACAAAAAACTGAAACAGCGTATGACAAGGCGGCAGGGCGACTTGCTCGGCTTCACCTGGGTTCCAGCCAGAGACGATCAAGCGTCTGGAGTTGGGATTGGTCTTGATTTGCTCCACGACTTGGGCGATTTGATCGACGCCATCATTGTTATAGCGGCCATTCTCGTCTTTGGTCGCGCCGTAGTTGCGCCATTGGTGACCGTATACTGGTCCTAAATCGCCTGCAGGACGATTGAAGCGCGCCGTCTGCTCCGCTGTGGCCCATTCGTTCCAGATACGTACGCCGTTCTCTTGTAGATAATCGACATGAGTGCTACCGCTCAAAAACCACAATAGCTCATACACGATGGATTTAAAGTGGACTTTTTTGGTGGTCAGTAACGGGAAGCCGTCTGATAAGTCAAAACGCATCTGCGCGCCGAAGTGGCTTAGCGTACCTGTGCCCGTACGATCGCCTTTTTCGCTGCCTTCATTCATGACGTGACGCAGCAAGTCCAAATAAGCTTGCTCGTTTTTACTACTGTAACTGCTCATAATATTGCTCTTCTACGCTATCAAAGCGCGTCATTAAATAAGTCTTAATCTGTTTTTCGGACGTTTATAGTGCAAGCGCGCTTAATAAGCCGCTTGCTTACCCCAGTCATAGATACCGCGTTTATAGGCATAAACCAATAGTACAAAGCCGATGATAATCATTGGTGTGCTCAGTATTTGGCCTTTGGTCATCCAGCCAAGTAAGATAAAGCCTTGGTCGGCATCTGGCTGACGGAAAAACTCGATGATAAAGCGGCTGATACCGTAACCTAATAAAAATATCGCCGATGCCGCCATACGTGGACGCGGCTTGGCAGAGTACCACCACAAAAACAAGAATAGCAGCAGACCTTCAGCAAAGGCCTCATAGAGCTGTGATGGGTGGCGGGGCAGTAAATACTGGCCGTTGACCTCTATCATCAACTCTTGTAATTGAGGATTGGCTTGCAACTGCTGCATATCAAAAGCCGCGGCCTGCGGGAAGTAGGTCAGCCAATTATAGCCGCCATCAGAGACGCGCCCCCACAGCTCACCGTTGATATAGTTGCCGATACGGCCAAACAATAACCCCGTCGGTACACACGGCACGATAAAATCCAGCACTTGAAAAGGCGTTTTTCTGTACTTACGGGCAAAATACAACATGCCGAGTAAAACCCCAATCATGCCGCCGTGGAACGACATACCGCCTTCCCACACTTTAAATAAATAAGCGGGGTTTTGTAGCAACTCACCAAATTGATAAAACAGCACATAGCCGATACGGCCACCCAAAATGACACCGAGCGCGCCATAAAAAATAAGGTCTGACACCATGTCAGTGTTCCAGCTCTCACGCTGGCCACTGCGGTACCATGCCAGACCAAACGCGGCGGCAAATGCCAGCAGATACATCAAGCCATACCAATGTACTTCTACAGGGCCCAAGGACAGCGCTACGGGATCGTACTGAGGATGAATCATCATAAGGACATCATAATTATTGATAATAGAATGGGGGTCATAATAGCAAAAATAGCTTGGCAGGCATACCAAATTACGGTTAGACAATTGCATCACAGAGACTGCATAAATGTGATTTGCGCCTGCCAGCCGCTAGAAACCACGACAGAAAACCGCTAAGATATAAAAAAGCTGCTAATGATAAATACCTCAATATTTTCAGAAGCATGAGCGGATATGGGCTGGCGCTGATAGGCCGTATGAATGGATAAACCGTATTTTAAGGATAGATTATGCAAGCTGATGTATCAAAAGTAGCAGCAGCCACTGAGTACCATTGGGCAAAAAAAGGCCCGATCTTGCTCAGCCTACCCAGTCTGCTGGCACTATCCCTGACGCCTGCATATGCAGCAAGTAGCAGTATCGAGCAAGTCACTATTTATCAAGGCTTGGCCAGTGTCACCCGCGTGCTACCTGTCAAGGGTAATGGAGAGCAGACGCTGGTGTTTTCTTGCTTGTCTCCTTATATCGACAAAGACAGCGTGAGCGTGCAGGCCGTCACAAGCGTCAATCTCGGTGAAGTCAGTATCGAGACGCTAAGCGGTGAGCAAGCAGCGCAGTGTCAGTATGAGGGCGATGCCAATGTACAAGCGCAACAAGCCGCGCTTGCTAAAATCAATGCCGAGCTAGAAGCCGCCAATCTAGCAAAAGCCTATCTACAAAACCTCACCAAGGTCAGTCAACTCAGTACAGAGGGCACAGTGGCCAATAACGCCCGTGATATAGAAACACAAGCGGCAAGTATCAATAAACGCATATGGGATATCAAGCAGCGGCAAGCACGGGCACAGGCCACGCTTAATCAAACGATGGCGGGCAGTAGCACATCGACGCAAAATCGCGTAACACAGGTCAGTGTGCGTACTGCCAGCCGCAAGCCCGCCGCGGTAAAGCTTCATTATCAAGTGCGCGGCGCAGGTTGGCAGCCGACTTATCAGGCGCGTCTCGATACCAATACCGAGCAGCTTAGCATTACCGCATCCGCCATCATCGCTCAGCAGACCGGAGAGAATTGGCAAAACGTCCCTGTCGTACTCAGCTCAGTCAACCCCAATCAACGCACCACAGGCCAGCTGCCAAATGTGGCGCGCCTGTCTTTATATGAAAAAGAGCCAGCATCACGTGCTAGGGTTGCATCATCCCTGATGGAGCCTTCTCCCATCGTCGTCTCAGAAAGAAGTAGCGATGACAGGGAAGCAGCGGCACCGACGATGGCACCGCTGCCAAGCTTTAGCGTGAGTCGTCAAAACAAAAACGGCATCATCGAGTACCGGTTGCCGCAGCGCGTGAGCCTGCCAAGCGATGGCAGGCACGTGCGTACGGTCGTCGATGAGCAGTCTGGTCGTAGTAAGCTTTGGATCCGCAGTACGCCAAGTGTTGAGCAAACGGCTTATTGGTATGCGTCGGCACCATTTTTGACACCTGAATGGGCCGATGGAGCACTTCAGCTCTACCGTGATGATAACTATATTGGTCAAGCGCGCTATCAGTATCAAACGCTCAAAGAGCAAGGTATCGGCTTTGGCGTTGATCCAAATATCCTCATCAAGCAAATAACCGACGAAGATAAACAAGGCGATAAGGGCGCGTTTAATCGTAAGCAAACCTTAAGTAGTACCGAAGCTTATCAATTGACCAATCAGCATAGCCGCACCAGACGCTTGCAGGTACTGGGCAGTGAGACTATCAGCCGTGATGACAGTCTTAAAGTAACCACGGTGCATACCCCGCCCGTCACTGAACGCGACTGGAATGACAATACCGGCATGGTCGCTTGGGAGTTTGACTTGCCAAGTAAACAATCAAAAGTGATTCAATCGACCACACAGATTAGCTATCCTGCTGATAAAAAACTCCGCACCAATTAATATAAGAATAGAAAGATGCAGGCTATTTTGAACGACGTTATTTTGTACTGAAAAGATTACCTATTAAAAAGACGACCAGTCCCATAAACTACCAATCCCATAAAAGGAAAACTATGTGTATCGTCGCCATCGCTTGGCAGTTGTTTGATGAGGTGCCGCTGGTGCTCTTATCCAACCGAGATGAGTTTTTGCAGCGTCCGACTGAGCCGCTGCACCAGTGGCCTGATAAGCCGATTTATGCAGGTCGCGATCAGCAAAGTGGCGGTACTTGGCTGGGTATTCACCAAGTCATGCACGACGGTCTTTATGAGCAAAATGGACGCTGGGCGGCGGTGCTAAACTTTCGTGATGGGGTGCAGGCAGGGGCAGATGAGCGCTCGCGTGGGGCACTGGTTACAGATTTTTTGACCAGTGATAGAAGCCCGATGGACTTTGCTCGGCAAATTGAGTTGCAAGACTATGCAGGTTTTAACCTGATCATTGGTGATGCGCTGCAAGCAGTGATGGTCAATAATCGCGGCCATGCGCCCACGCCACTGTATGCAGGATTGCATGTGATCTCAAACGGTCAGCCAGACGACGGTTGGTTCAAAACCGAAAAACTGCGTGGTAGGCTGCGTCAAGAAGTGCTGCCACTTATCGCCGAAGACAGCTCGCCTGCTTACTGGCAGGACGCTGCCTATGCGGTGCTATCTGACAACCGACAAGCCCCCGCCGATCAGCTACCCGATACCGGCATGAGTAGAGAGGTTGAGCAGATGCTGTCCTCTGTCTATATCGAGCCTGTGGCATTTGATCAGCGGCAGGCACCTCTCCCTACTTATGGTACCCGTACTCAAAGCATCTTAACCTTGCGCCAAGACAAGCATAAAGGGGCAAGTAGTAAAAAAACCACCGCCACGCTCGTTAGCCGCGAGGCAAGCGCGGCTGCAACCGGCGCATAAAAATGCTCACGGTGATTCCATAACAGTATCACGGTGAGCATATATAGTTAATTAGCGATGCCAAAATCACACCAAAACTATGTCAAAACGCTATCAAGACTCTATCAAAGTCATGCCAGCAAATGGTTGTCCTGTTCCGGAAGGATCAGCTCTTGTTTTAGGGGAAGCTCGCGCACTAGCTCTTGCAAGGCGCGGCGATATACCCCACGTTTAAAATGAATCACTTGTCCCAGAGGGTACCAATAACTGACCCATTGCCAGTGGTCAAATTCTGGTTTACCTTCATCAAAGCGAATGTGTTGAGTATTCGGCTCATCTAAGCGCAGCAAAAACCATTTTTGTTTTTGCCCAATACACAAAGGGTGCTGTCCATGGCGTACATAACGCTTAGGCAGACGATAGCGCAGCCAGTCTTGAGTGACGGCCAATAAGTCTACATGACGCGGATGTAGGCCGACCTCTTCCCAGAGCTCGCGATACATCGCATCCATCGGCGTCTCCCCGCGGTCGATGCCGCCTTGAGGAAACTGCCAAGCGTTGTGACCAATACGTTTTGCCCACAGTACTTGCCCTTGTGTATTTGCCAAGATGATGCCGACATTGGCGCGAAAGCCGTCTGCATCTATCATGACTAACCCTTTTAATTTGTTTAAAAATAGCTTATTTCAAACCGATACCATGATGACAATCTTAATTATTATAAGTCGATTGCCACCTATATCTGGCCAAAATAAGATTCATTACCGTTATTAAACCAAGAAACAAGCAAAATGTGTAACAGTATTTTGCTATAAAATGTTTCACGAGTTTTACCTATTAAAATCAATAGCTTATAAATAGACTTTTGTAAGTTAGTTTCTTAAGGTGATTTTGATAAATATAACCAAACTAGAGTTGGGTTGCTTATTGGTTTTGGTTGTTTGCTAATAAGGTATGCAACGTTATGACGATAAGTTGCCGTCAAATAAATACAGATGGCTACTGCTTTATCAGGTCTTTATAAAATCTGGTTTTGGCTTGTGCTACACTAACCTTATCGCGTGTATTATTGAAAATAATAATCAGATCATCTGCCAATCAAAATAAGGAAAAACGAACATGTCAGAATCAAAAGCAAGTGTCACGTGGCAAGAGAAAAAAGCATTTTTGGGCGTGTCACCCTCAGGGCATCATGTGCAAATCGACGCCGACAAAGAAAATGGCGCAAGCCCGATGGAGCTGATTTTGCTCGGCTTGGGCGGCTGTGCCAGCTATGATGTGGTGTCTATCTTACAAAAATCACGTCAAGAGGTCACGGATGTACGTTGTGAGCTGAGCGCAAATCGCGCTGAGACCGTCCCTGCTGTCTATACCGATATTCATATGCACTTCATCGTGACCGGTCAAGACATCAAGGATAAGCAGGTCGAAAAAGCGGTGAACCTATCAGCAGAAAAATACTGCTCGGCCAGTCGTATGCTGGTACAGGGCGGGGTGAATGTGACTCATGATTTTGAAGTGATTGCAGGGTAGGGGCGAGAGCGCGCATGAATGTATTTTTTGGGTTGATTCCTGATACCGCCGCATCCGCGATTTGGGCGATGGTGGTGGCAAGCTTGTTGCCACTCGTGATGGCGCTGAGTGCAAAAGCCCTTGGCGGTTTTCGGTTGGCTGACAACGCCCATCCGCGCCGTTTTTTGCAAGAGACAACGGGCGCCGCTGCGCGCGCCAATGCCGCTCAGCAAAACAGCTATGAGACGTTGCCGGTATTTTTGGCAGCAGTGCTGGTGGCGATGTTGTTTTTTGTGCCTCAGCTGATTGTCAACGTGTTGGCTTGGTTGTACGTACTGATTCGTATTGGCTTTTGCATCGCTTATATCAGCAATTTGGCGACGTTTCGTTCGATACTTTGGACGTTATCGATGGCGTGTCCTCTCATGCTGTTTTATTTAGCAATACGTGTGAGCGTCTAGCGCTAGGGCTTATGAACAACTAGCCACCGCGGCGAGCTTCTGTTTTATGATAAAAGACGAGCCGTTATTGTCTTTGCTGTTTATGCTGTCGCTGATGAGACGCTGGCGATAAGAGCATCGATGATGACGGCTTTGTCTTTTTCACGCTTGATGCGCTCCCACACCGGTTGCGCCTCATCATAGCCTTTGGTCAGCATCCCCAGCCACTGTTTATAGCGGCCCACCAGTACCACATCGTTTTTTGCTGCCCCTTCCAAAAACTTAATTTGATGCGGTATGAGTGCGTGCCACGTCAAGGTCTTGCTATCTGCTCTAACGCTGGCCGCCGCGCTCTCATCATCATGGCTACTATCGACACGGGCAATCAAGTCAGGACGGGTCACAGCGCCGCGTCCTAGCATCAGGTGCGGCGTGCCTGCCTGCCTCATGCATTGCTGTGCTTGCTCACTATTCCAAATCTCGCCATTGGCAATCACTGGGATATCAAGCTTATTAAAATTTTGGATTTTGTCCCAATAAGCGGGCGGCTTGTAGCCTTGGGTTTTGGTGCGGGCATGAATGGTCAGCCAGTCTGCGCCACTAGCCCCAATCGCACCTCGGATATCGTCCATACGGCTGGTATCTGTGTAACCCAAGCGAATCTTTGCTGAGACGGCAATATGGGCAGGCACCGCGCGGCGTACGGCACTGATAATATCATACATGACCTCTGGCTCATCGAGCAGTACCGAGCCGCCGCGGTGGCTATTGACGGTCTTAGCAGGGCAGCCAAAATTGATATCAATCGCTGGCGCGCCAAGCTCACAGGCGTACGCGGCGTTTTCTGCCATTAGGCTAGCGTCACTGCCGAGTAGCTGGATATGTATGGGCGTACCAGCAGTCGTTTTGGTGTCTTGATGTAGCTCTGGCACATATTTATAAAACACATGTGCGGGCAGCAGCGTTTGAGTCACCCGTATAAACTCACTGACAGACCAATCATAGGGGCGGCCTAAGTCGGCGGCAATTTGCGTTAAAATTTGCCGCATTAATGGATCGGTCAAACCTTCCATTGGAGCAAGTAGGCGCACAGGATGGGCAAATAGTTGCTGCAGGGTACGCTGGCGTATTTCGAGGGATGAATGTTGAGTCATGATTGAGGCTTAGTATCTAAATGAAAGGCGATAACGTGATCGAATAGAGCGGAGCGGTGTTAGGTATTGCCAAAGATGACCTTTTTCCCCGTTTGCAATCCGATGATCAAGTCTTTGATATGATGAATGTCGAGATTGCTCTGCGCGCGTGTACAGGCAACGTAGAGCAAGCGCAGCTCCTCTGGGCTGATCTTGACTGCATTGGTGGTCACATCATAATAAAAATCGTCATCGAGCTGTACGCGCCCCCATTCAAGCCCTTTGGCCTTGTGCGCGGTAGAGATGACATAATCGGCGTTATCGATGCTGGTCAAACTATTGACCGCTTGGCTTAAGACGTTGGTACCGTGATCATCGACCAGCTTGACCAATGTTTTAAGGTCGCTGCCTTCATTGGTTTCAGAGTACTCTTGCACATCGCCCCAATTATAAAAATACGCCAGCTCTGGCACGCCATAAGCTGATTTGCCGTTTTTTAGGTTCTCAGCCGCTTGACAGAATTTTAGCATACGATCGGTATCGGCTTGCAGTGCCACGCGGTGCCCAAGCTTGAGTCCCGTCAATAACTGCGCCATCGCAGCGGCATTGGTGCGACAGAGGATGGCGTCTTTTTTGCTATGGACCATGCCTTTATCGGTAGAGGACTGCTTGGCAGGATTGCCCTTTAGCGGTACTTCTTCTTGTAAGGCTTTTAGTAGGGTGTTGGCCACCTCAGCGATGGGCTCTCCAAAGCGAAACGACTGTGTCAATAGGGTTTGTGGTAGTGGTAGCTTTTTCATCGCATTCACCGCGCCGCGCCATTCATAAATCTGCTGATGAGCGTCGCCCACATAGATGACTTGCCGTGGCTGCTGGGTCAAAATCCCCATCATCAACGGATCAGCATCCTGCGCTTCATCAAACAAGATAAAATCCGCTGGGATACTGGGCTTGGAGAGTGCCCATAATTTGAGATAAATATCATGGCCGATACCAGCAGGATGGCGGGCATCGATAGACTGTAGCCAGCGCTGCTCGACGGCAGGGTAGAGCATCTCACGCAGCTGCTCGCTATCTGACGCATCGAGCCAGCTGGGAAACAATAAATGCCGGGGCGCAGGGTAGCTGGCATGGGTGCTACAAAAATGACTGACCGCATCGCTGACAAACCGCGCAAGGCGGGCTGGGGTCAAAGTGATGTATTTATTTACCCCATCCATTTGCCGACGTACTTGCACCGCTTGTAGCCCCAAGTCATCGCCCAAACGCTTGGGTGAAAACCGTGGTAAGGACAATTTGGCAGTGATATCACGTGCGACATGGCGATAGGCAAGCGAGTGAAACGTACGGCAGTCCACGTGACTGGGAAATTTTTGCCGAGCATCATTGGCGATCGCTTTGTTGAAGGCCAAATACAAGCCGCGCCCCCGCAGACGCTCGCCGATGAGCTTGAGCGTTGTGGTTTTACCCGCGCCCGCATACGCCACCACTTTAAACGACTTGTGGTCCATCGCCATATTTAGCGCATTTAGCTGCTCATCGGTGGGGTCGCTCATATAAGCGGGCATAGATGCGGACATAAAAGCTACCTAAAATACTAACGGTGTCAACATCTGCTGACACGATGGATGAGTAAAAAACGATCGAAAAATCTGCGGACAAACAAGACAGGACAACAGCTATAAGGGCAAAGCCATAGGGTCAAAAACCATAAAGGCAAAAAAAGCCACTGCATAAACAATGGCTGGCGATGAGGTCGATGGCGCTTGTCAAATACCGATAGTCGTCAGAGGCGTAGCTTATCATCAACGGCGTTGTTTGTTGTCCAAGGTATTACTTTTTATCCAGTTGACTCTCATTTGCCAAAGCAGGGCGGCGCTCTTCTTTAATCAAAATCTTCGCCAAAAACAGCCCCAGCTCAAACAGCAGCCACATCGGAAAAGCCAGCATCAACATCGACACCCCATCAGGTGGTGTCACCACGGCCGCGATGGCAAAGCAGCCAACGATGATATAACGGCGTTTATCCTCTAAGCTGTCAATGGAGACGATACCGGCCAATATCAACAGTAAGGTGACGACTGGTATCTCAAAGGTCAAGCCAAATACCATAAAAAGCTTTAATGCAAAGCTCAAATAACTGTCGATATCTGTCATGGGTAAGACGTTTTGCGGCGCAAAGGTAATAAAGAATTTCAAAACCCCTTTGAGCACAATAAAATAAGAAAATGCCACCCCAGCATAAAACAATACGATAGAAGACATCAGCACTGGAATGGCGACTTTTTTTTCTTTTTTGTACAGACCTGGGGCGACAAATGACCAAATTTGATACAAGATATAAGGCATGGCCACAAAGGCGGCGACAAAGATACTCAAGCGTATCGGCGCCATAAAGTTTGAGGTGATATCGGTAGCAATCATTGTCGAGTTGGCAGGTAACTGCGCGACCAATGGGTCCGATAACAGGTTATAAAGCTCGCGTGAAAACCCAACTAAGGCCAAAAATACCACCAGCACCGCCACGCATATTTTGATCAGATGACGGCGTAAATCAATGAGATGCTCGGTGATGGGCATATCGCCAAGCGAGCTTAACATATCCCCATCATCGCTATCATAAGCCATATCGGCTGAGCGGGTTTTTTCTGTCCCTGTATCGCCGATTTTTTCTTGTCGGCTTTTTTTGCGTTTAAACAAATCCATCAGTCGGCCTCCTGCATCTGGGCAGACGCTTGTGAGGCGTTAGGATTGGCAGGCGCGCTATTTAATAGGATATCTGCTTGATAATTGGGGAGATAGGGGGCAGCGGGTAGGCGGCGTGCTTTATCATAATCACCGAGGCGAAACCACATGTTTTCCCAAGGTTTGGTCATGATGGGCGGTGCTGTTTGCTGATCGATGCCGTCAGAAGGCTCATTATGCTCATAGGCGTGCGCAAATGCTGTTGCCACCTCAGGCTGCTCGTTTACGGTATTGCGCGCAGTATCAGCCTTGTGACGCGCTGTATCATCGTTAATCACAGGCTGATGCTCTGCATGCGGATAGGCTGTTAGGGCGCGGTTCTGTGACGACTCAAACTCTTGCATACTGCCGCGCATCTCTGCCATTTCACGTCTCATCTCCGCCTCTGTCTGACGGATTTTTGCCAGCTCTTTTTGCATTTGTTGCCGAGTCTCGGCCAAGTCAAGCTCAGCCTCTATTTCCGATTGTAGGGTAGAGACAGTACGGCGAATTTTGGCATACCACTGCCCAGCCGTGCGCGCCGCTTGCGGCAGCTTTTCGGGGCCCAAGACGATCAAAGCAATCACGCCAAAGAGCAGTAATTCAGAAAACCCAATATCAAACATAATGGTGGATTGTCACTATCTAGATGCTAGCGGCATTATACCTAGCATGGTATTTGCTATGATCAATGATGCTTATCGTCAGTAGGGAGCGTGCTGCTATGCTCATCGACTTTATTAGGTGCTTGGCGCTCTGCTGGATGAGCTGCGCCGTCGTGATCGAGTACCACTTGCTTTTTGGCATGCTCAGCATTTTCGTCTTTGACTGCGTCTTTAAAGCCTTTGACCGCACCGCCCAAGTCTTTGCCGGCATTTCTAAGCTTTGAGGTGCCAAATACCACCACCACCACCACCAGTAATATCAGCCAATGCGTAATAGAAAAACTGCCCATAATGATATCCTTAATGTCTGAGACCTCATGTCTGAGATTTCTGAGTGTGAATGCTGCTCTTTAGTTGTTGGCATCAGTATTGCCGCCACCGCGCTACTGTTATTTTATAGAATACTGATCTATTTGACAAAAATACAGACATAACGCTGACGTAAAAATACTATTATACCTTGCCCTTATGACAAAAAGGTGAAAGTCGCAACAATCACACAGAGTAAATAGGTAGTGGCACTTTTGTTTTCGACATATAGTCAATCCTAAATAAAACAGAGACATTATATATCAACGTGGAACTGGTCTAAATTTTCCTTGCGTGCTATGCCTACGCAGACAGAGGCTGCGAAAAATTTATCCCAGTCCTACTGTATCTTTTTTATACTGAACTCACTATATGATAGGTTATCTCGACGCTTTCTCATCGATGCCTGAGAGACCAAAGCGTCGGCCCAGCTCGTGTAAGATGGCGTCTGACTCGATATCAAACCATGCCAGCCCGACCAACGTATGAAACCACACGTCAGCCACTTCATAGACAAGCTCATGACGCGCGGCATCATAGTGTGCTTGATCGCCAGAAACGTCACAGATAGCCAAGTCTTTGGCAGCGATGATGCTCTCGGTGCTCTCTTCGCCCACCTTTTCTAATATCTTGTTTAGGCCTTTTGCGTACAAGCTTGCCACATAAGAGCTGTCAGCATCGGCGTGTTTGCGCTCTGCTAATACCTGATCTAGTTGCTGTAAAATCGAGTTGGTATCGATCTTAGTAGTCTCTTTTTTAGTAGTCCCTTTAGTGCTGGCATCGTGACGTTGGGGGTTAGAGACGGCCTCGGCAGCCGAAGTAGACGCATAAATCTCTGCCGGATCTTTTAATACTTTATCCACCGTTTGCCATTGAGGCTGCGCGCCTGATAAGTCTAAACGCTGATAAAAACAAGACTCACGTCCTGTATGACAGGCGATGCCGCCCGCTTGTGTCACGCTCAGCACAATCACATCTGCATCGCAGTCTAAGCGGATATCATGGACTGTCTGGGTGTGACCTGACGATTCTCCTTTGTGCCATAACTGACCACGCGAGCGCGAAAAATACACCGCTGTCTTTGTCTCGGCGGTAAGCTGGAGGGCTTCGTTATTCATCCATGCCATCATGAGGATACGCCCAGATTTATGATCTTGAGCAATAGCGGGAATCAAACCATCAGCATTAAATTTTATGGCGGCAAGCCAAGCAGGTAAAGTCATAATATGTCTGTCTTGTGATGAGAAATAGGAAATAGATAGTTAGTGGGGCTGTGCTCGACCCTCTATGTGACATTTTGGCCTAATGGTGATAGGGGTTCAGAGCGTCAAGGGCATCACAGCCTAAATCAATGCGGATATAGCGCCGCTTTTGTGTCTTTATCCAAGGCGGCGGTTTTGTTGAGGTGAAAATCGTAGTTGATAAAATGGATCCGTGCCTTTGCCACCACCTCGCCACCATACATACGCGATATTTTGATGATCATATGGCCGCCGTTATCATACAGCGGCTCGACCCCCACCTCAAACAACAGCTCTTCGCGCGCCCGTACACGGCTATTGGTGGTTAGCTGTATGCCATCGATGATCAGTCCTCGATGGTCCGCATTGATCTCTTGTATACCTTTTGCATGCAAAAACCGATGCCGCGCCTCACAAAGCAGAGCGGTCAACGCTTCAAACGAGATATGCTGACTCCTATCGATTTCAGTATGACGCACTCGCATCACTGTCTCAAATACAAATAGGCTGTCATCAAAGTCTAACTCTTGATTTGACACGTTATCTCCTAGAGTGATGGCAGGCAATGATGGGGGTTGCCAATCATGTTATAGGTGTACAGCGTCAGAACGGATTATGGTCATAAAACGGATGAGCATAATACCGAGTCAATGGCTATCGTTACTGGCATACAATTCGTGCACGATAAGCAGTCAAGCCAAACCTCTACTTAAGCACAGCTTTGTCTCACATTCAATCTATTTGCAAAAAAATCCCCGATTTTATGACCCGACTTTATGACCCGATCCTATAAAGTGTATCGCCGTCTTTGCGGCAGGCTATTGGGCGGAGTGTAGGGGAGCCATAGTGATATACGCTTACTAAAAGCGCTGGCTATATAAACAGCTGAGCGCTTGGGCGAAAATTCACTTGGCAAAACAGAGCGCTATCTGCTAAAATAGCGCCTCCCACCTCGAGGCAAATAACAGTTTAGTGGTTGTTTTTAAAGCCACTATTTATGACTGACGATTTGACGACCAGGTTCTATCAAAGACAAAGAGGCAACTCATCATGAAAGTTAAGATGAAAACCAGAAGCGGTGCCGCTAAACGCTTCAAAAAAACAGCGAATGGCTTTAAGCGTAAGCAAGCCTTCAAAAGCCATATCTTGACCAAGAAATCAGCTAAGCGTATTCGCCAGTTGCGCGGTCTAAAGATGGTGGACAAGTCTGACGAAGCAGCAGTTCGTCGTATGTGCCCATACATCTAATAGCCTATGGTCACTTAGCTTTAATGTATTAAAGGTATTTGACTTTGCAATCTGATAACGATGTCTGGTATTCACTTATATAATGACATCGTGATTCGTTTCATAATGATTAAAAAATCTTGGAGTAATTTATGGCCCGTGTAAAACGTGGTGTACAGGCAAATCGCCGTCACAAAAAAATCTTAAAGCGTGCTAAAGGCTACTACGGTGCCCGTTCACGTGTTTACCGCGTAGCGGTACAGGCAGTGACCAAAGCTGGTCAATATGCTTATCGTGACCGTCGCAACAAAAAACGTACTTTCCGTCGTCTTTGGATCGCACGTATCAATGCTGGTGCTCGCATCAACGGCTTAAGCTATAGCCGCTTTATCAATGGCTTGAAAAAAGCAAACATCGCAATCGATCGTCGCGTCTTAGCTGACATCGCTATGCATGATGCAGCTACTTTCACCGCATTGGTCGAAAAAGCAAAAGCGGAATTGGCCTAAATATTACCCTTTCCGTTAGGTGGCTTGCTTTTTTAGCAAATACCTAGATGGATCGGACTAATATTGATTAATAGTACGATATTAATAAAAGCTACCGCTGGTCGGTGGCTTTTTTTATAGTAAATTATTTTGGCGTCATCACTATTGCGGTTAAACACACGCATTTTTGCTAAATATCTATTTTGCTAGATATATATGTCTACATATTCAAGCCATTAGCATCACTCATGATCATCGTGAGATAACCGAGCAAATGGTTTGCAATATTTGGTCAAATCCCTACAATTACCAAGCACCATACTTACTTAATAGTCCGTTTAAATCAGGAATAATGCGTCTTATGACTACCCCTGCTGCTATCACCGATTTGTCGGCGCTACCGACCTTGTCCTCAGAGCTTGATGAGCTAAATGAATCACAGCTCAATGAGTTTGCCAGTGCTGCTGAAGCGCTAATTTTGCAAGTAAATGACGCGCGTACCCTACAAGACTTGCGTGTACAGCTAACGGGCAAAAAAAGCTCGCTTACCGGCTGGTCAAAACAGATGGGTAAGCTTGGTAGCGATGACAAAAAAACCTACGGCGGCTGGTTGCACAGTGTGCGTAGCCGTATCGGACAGGCGCTCACCGAGCAGCAGCAGCAGCTAGAAGTCGCTGCATTGAATGCCAAGCTTGCAAGCGAGAGTATCGATATCACCTTGCCGGCGCGCGGTGGTCAAAAAGGCCATTTGCATCCAGTGACGATGGTGACCCAGCGTATGCAGCAGTACTTTGTGCAGGCTGGTTTTAACGTCGCGACAGGCCCTGAAGTTGAGAGCGACTACTATAACTTTGAAGCGCTTAATATTCCCTCCCATCACCCTGCGCGCGCGATGCACGATACGTTTTATTTTGATGCGCACTACTTGCTGCGTACGCACACCAGTCCGGTACAGATTCGCACCATGGAAAAGAACGAGCCGCCGATTCGTATCATTTGCCCAGGCCGCGTCTATCGTAACGACTCAGACCAAACGCATTCGCCGATGTTTCACCAGCTAGAAGGGCTGATGGTGACCGAGTCGAGCACCTTTGCTGAGCTAAAGGGTTTGATCAGTGAGTTTTTAGAGGCGTTTTTTGCCAAAGAATTGACTGTACGTTTTCGTCCGTCATTTTTCCCATTTACTGAGCCTTCTGCTGAAGTGGATATCCTCGATGACAATGGCAAATGGCTAGAAGTGATGGGCTGCGGTATGGTGCATCCGCAGGTGCTGACCAACTGCGGTATCGATAGCGATAAATACACCGGTTTTGCCTTTGGTATGGGTATTGAGCGCTTTGCCATGTTGTATTATGGCATCGATGACTTGCGTTTGTTTTTCCAAAATGACGTGCGCTTTTTAAAGCAATTTGGCTAGAGTGCTTTTTTTATATAAAAAGCGCGCCTTGTTGATATAACAAGTGTATGTGCCAAGCTTTACTCCAACATCTTTATTACAAAATTCTGATCCGAGATATTTATGAAAATTAGCGAACAGTGGCTACGTCAATGGGTGAACCCCAATAATACCAGCGAGCAATTGGCCGAACAGCTGACCATGGCAGGGCTTGAGATTGATGATCGCTTTGCCGTTGCCCGAGCCTTTAGCGGTGTGGTGGTCGGTGAAGTCATCAGTGTCGAGCCGCATCCTGATGCCGATAAGCTGCGCGTCACGCAGGTAAATATTGGTGAGTCTGAGCCATTACAAATCGTCTGCGGCGCGCCGAATGTGACGGTCGGTATGAAAGCGCCTGTTGCTACCGTTGGGGCGGTACTGCCGAGTGATGATGTCAGTAATGGTAAATCAGGCTTTAAGATTAAAAAAAGTAAACTACGCGGCGTGGCCTCAAATGGTATGCTATGCGGTGCTTCTGAAATTGACCTAGTCGATGATATAGATGGCCTACTTGAGCTACCTGAAGATGCCCCAATTGGCACTGATATCCGTGACTACCTAGGTTTAGACAATCAAATACTCGATATCTCTATCACGCCAAACCGCGGCGACTGCTTTAGCGTCCGCGGTATTGCCCGTGAGATATCAGTGATCAATGATCTGCCGATGCAGCAGCCGGAGATTGCCACTGATGTAGCGGTAACGGACAATGATGCAACGCCTGCGGTCACCGTTAGTGCCATTGAGGCTTGCCCACGCTATCTCTTACAATCAATTAGCAATATTGATCGCAGTATCGATACGCCAAAATGGATGGCTGATGCCTTGGTGCAGTCAGGACTACGCTCGCATAACTTTTTGGTGGATGTGACCAACTATGTATTGATAGAGCTTGGTCAGCCATTACATGCGTTTGATGCCGATACCATTCAAGGTGATATCGTGGTGCGTTTGGCGCAGCCTGCAGAGACATTGACGCTACTAAATGAGCAAACCATTACCCTAACTGGTGATGAGCTGGTGATTGCCGACGATGAGGGCGTGCTTGCCTTAGCGGGAATCATGGGGGGTAAGCGCAGTAGCGTCACCGATAGCACCACCAATATTATTTTAGAAAGTGCGTTTTTCAATCCGTTGGCTATCGCGGCGCGCGCGCGTCGTTTTGGTTTGCATACCGATGCCTCACAGCGTTTTGAGCGCGGGGTAGACTTTGAGCTGCCAGCGCTTGCTTTGGCGCGTGCTGTTGATTTGATTACTAGTGTCACAAGCGGACAAGCTGGGCAAATAGTAAAAGTAGAAAACAGCGAGCACTTGCCAGCCCGTACGCCGATTACCTTGCCAATCAGCAAAGTCCGTGAAGTCGTCGGTATCGAGATAGAGCCTGCGGTCATGGTGCGTATCTTAACCCAGCTGGGCTTTGAGGTCGCGCAGCAAGCAGAGAGTCTAATCTGTACGCCGCCGTCGTATCGTTTTGATATGAGTATTCGCGAGGATCTTATCGAAGAGATTGCCCGTATCTATGGTTATGACAATATTCCAAGCGTCCTGCCGCATCTGCAAGTCAGTATGGATTATGATGATACGGCTGATTTGACGCATGAGATGAAGCTGGCACTCGTCAATAATGGCTATATGGAAGCGATTAGTTTTAGCTTTAGTGATGCCAAACTTGAGACGCTACTTGATGATGAAGCGTTAGGTGAAGTGTTGGCATTGGCCAATCCGATCTCAAGCGATCTGGCGGTCATGCGCCGTACTTTGCTTTCAAGCTTGTTGCCTTGTGTACAATACAACCTCAATCGTCAGCAGCCGCGTGTACGTTTTTTTGAAACGGGTCTGAGCTTTGTCGGTCAGAGTGTCAGTGACTTGGTGCAGACGCCGAGCATGGCGCTGGTCGCAGTTGGCGATATTTGGGATGAACAAGCTTACCAAAACCGAGCTTTAGATTTTTATGATCTCAAGCACGATATCGAGCAGCTACTTCCAGCCCAAATCGATCGTGCGCGCGTACGCTATGAGCGCAGTCAGCTAGCGTTTTTGCACCCTGGTCAAAGCGCCAAGCTATATATCGATGATATCTATGTCGGCTGGTTGGGTCAGCTGCATCCGAGCACCGCAAAACAGCTGGATCTGCCTGCCACTTGGGTTGCCCAGCTATCGCTTGCGCCGCTGCTTAACTTGGCCCGCGAGCAGCATGACATCACCACGCCAAGTAAGTTTCCACAAGTGCGCCGTGATATCGCCATCTTGGTAGATACCGAGATTAGCCTACAGACGCTAGAGTCGACGGTGCGCCGTGCTGCTGGAGCCTTATTGAGTGATATGTGGTTATTTGATGTCTATCAAGGTGACAAAGTACCGACAGGTCAGCGCTCGCTTGCATTTGCTCTGATATGGCAAGATTTGTCACAAACCCTATCTGACGAGGCAGTAAAAACTGCCACTGATAAAGTCGTTCACGCTTTGATTGAGCAGCATTCAGTACAGCTGCGTGACAGCTAACCTCTATACCCGAAAACTAATAACGCATCATGGCCTTTTTTAATTAAAAGGCTGTGGTGTCTTATTTGTCAAAAAAATTATGATCGAGACGTTTTTTGTCTAAAAAATGGTAAGTGGTTATTAATAAAAGAGATTTTATAACGTCTATATTAAAAAGACCACAAAAAACCTTTATAATAACTGCTATCCCCTCATACCGCTAAACCATGATATTCGACATCACGACATAGCATAGGAGTCGTACTGTGAGCACTTTAACCAAATCTGACATGATTGAGCACTTGATGAGCCACCTAAACCTAACGCGCCAAGATAGCCGCTGTTTGGTAGAGCGCTTTTTTGAGGAATTGTCAGAGAGTTTGATCGATGGCAAAGAAGTCAAGCTTTCAGGCTTTGGCAACTTTGAGCTAAAAGACAAAAATAGCCGCCCTGGTCGCAATCCAAAGACAGGGGAGCCCGTTGCCGTATCTGCGCGCCGAGTGGTGACCTTTAAGACAGGTCAGAAATTTCGCCAGCAGGTTGATGAGCGTTTGTTTGATGCTTAGTCTTTGTCTATACACATAGGCCTGCTCAGAGAAAAAGAACCAAAGATAACGCTGTTTAATAGGGACTTTTTTGGGTATCTCTTATCTACTAGCTTAGCACAAAAAATCGGTGTCCATCTAGTTAGCAGGCTATCCTGCTATCATTTTGCTTAAATAGCAGATATAAAAAAAGAGAGCATAGGCTCTCTTTTTTACTACAGTGTTTATTGTGTGACCAATAAAATTACTGAGCTTCTTCAACAACCACTTCGTCAGCTGCATCAACAGCTGCAGTGTCAGTTTCGCTAGCTACATCAACGCTAGTAGTAGTACCGTCTACAGGTACTTCAGCGTCCATTTCGTCAGTTGCAGTTGCAGCTTGTGCATCAGCGATGTCAGCTTCAGCTTCAGCAGCAGCAGCTTCTGCGTCAGCAGGTACAGCTTCGCCGTCAGCAGCAGCTTCGTTTAGCTCTTCTTGAGCGTCTTGTACTTCTTCTTGTGCGTCAGATAAATCTTCAGCAGCGTTTTCAGTGTTGCTGTCACAGGCAGTTAGGCCCATAGATGCAGTCATGATACCAGCTAGAGCAAGTAATTTAAGGTTCATAGTTGTTTCTCCGAAAAAATGAAATGAGCAGTAGTAGTAACAAAAGCCAAAAAAAAGGTCGAAATCTGATGTTTTTCAGAGTTCAACTAATCTTAGTTACAACTACTCAGCTTTCACGCATTCTATATGTTTTCTTTCTGAATGGAAAGAGGCTGTACAATTAAGTAACAATAAAATTGTAAATGTAATTTTATATCTCAAACCTCTCATCATCTCTTAGAAAATGACACAAAATAATATGCGTATAATCAATAAGATCGGCTTATTATAAAAGCATATTTGCTGTCTTGATATTCTTTAACTGTTGGTGTTGTGTAGTGCTTTCATTGAAGATGGCTGGTATTCGGTAATTGGCGTATTGCGGTCAGTAAATTTTACGATAACGTAATCAATTTCGGCTTTGTTTTTGTGCTGTATCTGTTAAAGGCTACTGATAGGCATATAAAAGTCATAAAACATAATAAGCAAAAAGCTTGGGGACACCGTAAAAGCTAGGTACGACAATGAGTCAGACAATAAAGACCTAAAAATACTTGTATAAATGGTCGATAGTATGATGGTATAAATCATATATTTAAGGAGAGAAGGTATGAAGTGGCAAGGTAGGCGAGGTAGCTCAAACGTGCGCAGCAGTCGCGGCGGCGGTAAGATGATAGGGGGTGGTATCGGCGGTATTATTATCGCGGGTATTTTGTGGTTGGTTTTTGGGGTCAACCCCATGACGGCATTACAGACAGGGCAAGTGGTGGCAGGCGGTGGCGGCAGTACGGCGAGTGAGCCTGCCACCAGTGACGACCGCGATACGCAGTTTGTCAAAGTCGTATTGGCCGATACAGAAGACGTTTGGCATCAGATATTTAATGAAGCGGGCAGTACGTATCAAGAGCCGTCGCTCATATTGTTTAATGGTCAAGTCAGCTCTGCTTGTGGGAGTGCCAGCGCTGCAACAGGGCCATTTTATTGTCCGGGGGATCAAACCATTTATTTGGACACGTCGTTTTTTGTGGAAATGCGTCAAAACCTAGGTATCTCAGGCGATCAGCAAGGCTCAGGGGATCAAGATAACCAAGGTAAGGCAGGCGACTTTGCGCAAGCCTATGTGATATCGCACGAGGTGGGCCATCATGTGCAGACGTTGCTTGGTATCACTCAGCAGGTGAATGAGGCTGGTCGTCAAGTCAGCCGCGCACAGGCCAATAAGCTGTCGGTCATGCAAGAGTTACAAGCGGACTGTTTTGCTGGGGTATGGGCGCAGCGTAATCAGGAGCGCGTACAGTTCTTAGAAGCAGGTGATATCGATGAGGCCATTAATGCTGCAGGCCAAATCGGTGATGATCGCCTCGCTCGCGCGAGCGGCGGCGCGGTTGTACCAGATAATTTTACGCATGGTACCAGCCAACAACGTGTGCAATGGTTTACCCGCGGTCTGCAGAGTGGCAATGTACAGGCATGTGATACCTTTAGTGGCGCTCTATAACGCTGATAGGTTAGAGTTGACGCACTCTAAAAAGTATATGACGTTACTGGTATCAGTCTGCCTTACGTGCTGGGTCGTCTACGCGGCCAGTAGCGGTGCAACCTACATTTAAAGACAGTATCTGAGTCGCGCACTTAACGGTATCATCCTTTTGTTGTGAATGGGCTATACTTAATTGAACGATTTTTTAGCCATATATCTGATGTATTCTGATTTGATCGTTGTTTAAAATAAAAATACATGCCTGCTAATCGCAAAAGGCCTGCAATGATTGCAGGCCTTTTGTTTGTCTTTACATACTATTTAGACAGCTTATGAGAAAGTTCACCTCATTGTCTTTTAAGCTCAAAGCGTCTTTACTTATCTAAGCTTAAAACACTCAGAAGATATGTCTTTGAAAAGACTGGTCTAACCAAACTGCTTGAAGTGTTGTCTAGAAGTGCTGTCTATCCGTTATAAACCAAATTATCTGGTTTGGTCTAGGATGTAAGCGCCAGCGCCACCTACAGCAGCACCGCCTAGTGCACCGCGAGCGATATCTTTACTGTCGCCGCCACTTCTGATCAAAGCGCCCGCTGCTGCGCCCGCTGCTGCACCTTTAGCGGTATTGCTCAAGCCAGAGTTGTAGCCATTGGTCGCACAGCCGCCCATGATCAAAGCAGAGCTAGTAATGGCAGTCATTGCGATAGTTTTAGCAAATTTCATAATATCACCTGTCAAATTATCAAGTTGGGTCAAAAGAAGAATACGAGATTTTTAGTGCTATGTGTTTGATATAAATAAACCATACCAAGCGAATCCAGCAATTGTCTTAGAATAATCTGTATTGCTATCGCAAGACATAAGATTATATTAAGGGTTTTCAATATCTCAATACGTGTACTGCTATCGCACCCGATAGCAGAGTATATCTATACTAACGCTTATAGTAACCCATCAATTCGTCTCTAGGCGTAGTAAAAGCGCTAAGCTTTGCAAGCAAGCTGTAAAAGATGTTTCCCCACTGTATCCTTGGTAGGGGTTTTGCTTAGTGTCATTGTATTTGTATTGATAATACGCTAACTGTTTTTGTCACTGCCAGCGCTATCTATGTTTAAAAATAGGGCAGCTATATTTGCTTCGTGTGATATAGGCGATCCGCTATAGAGGCTGCAATTTTCTATTTAGCACTTACTATAGCTTGTCGTCTGGCTATATTGCTACGACCCAACGTACAAAAACCGCCCTAAGGCGGTTTTTGGTATTTGTCTTTCATATCTATAATCAATTCATGTCAAAAATGACATGGTGCTATTGGTATGAATAAAGCTTGTCATCGCACATTAGTTTTGTGATTTACGCTTCATTTGTTCAAAAAACTCATCATTGGTTTTGGCTTCTTTTAGGCGCTCAAGCAAGAACTCAGTGGCTTGGACACCATCCATTGGCTGTAGCAATTTGCGCAAGATCCAGACTTTGCGTAGCTTATCTTCATCAAGCAGGCGCTCTTCGCGGCGAGTACCAGATTTTTTGATATTGATCGCTGGGAAAACGCGTTTTTCGGCCAAGTCACGCTCAAGGGTAATCTCTTGGTTGCCGGTGCCTTTAAATTCTTCAAAGATGACGCTGTCCATTTTGCTACCGGTGTCAATCAAAGCACTGGCGATGATGGTCAAGCTGCCGCCTTCTTCGACGTTACGCGCCGCGCCAAAAAAGCGCTTAGGACGCTCAAGGGCATTGGCGTCTAGACCACCGGTCAACACTTTACCAGATGATGGAATGACAGTGTTATACGCACGAGCGAGGCGAGTGATGGAGTCAAGTAAGATGACCACGTCTTGCTTATGCTCGACCAAGCGCTTGGCTTTTTCGATGACCATTTCGGCAACTTGTACGTGGCGCTGCGGCGGCTCATCAAAGGTTGAGGCAACGACTTCACCGCGCACGGTGCGCTCCATCTCGGTCACCTCTTCTGGGCGCTCATCAATGAGCAAGACAATAAGGTAGCATTCGGGGTTGTTGCGGGTGATAGACTGGGCAATCGATTGCAAAAGCATGGTTTTACCGGCTTTTGGCGGCGCGACGATGATAGAGCGCTGGCCTTTACCAATCGGGGCAATCAGGTCGATGATACGGCCTGTCAAATCCTCGGTCGTACCGTTACCTAATTCTAGCTTTAACTGCTCGGTGGGGAATAAGGGCGTGAGGTTTTCAAAAATCAGCTTGTGACGCGAGCGATCGGGTGTATCAAAGTTAATCTCGCCGACCTTTAGTAGCGCAAAATAACGCTCAGAATCCTTTGGTGGTCGAATCGTCCCAGCGATACTGTCGCCTGTCTTTAGGCTAAAACGGCGGATTTGGCTGGGGCTGACATAAATGTCGTCAGGACCTGCCAAGTAAGAGCCCTCTGATGAGCGCAAAAAGCCAAAGCCATCGGGTAAGACCTCGAGCACGCCGTCACCATAGATGGCTTCGCCGTTACGGGCGTGGGTCTTTAAGATAGCGAAGATAATGTCTTGTTTACGGCTACGCGCCATATTATCAAGACCCATGTCTTTGGCGATGGCCAATAGCTCAGAGATTGATTTTTTCTTTAGTTCAGTTAGATTCATAGGTAGGTCATTAGCAATTGATCAGATGAGAGATGCCATTAGCAGCACAAGTCACGACATTGATTAAAACAACGATAGTATGGCGATAGAGGGCGCGAGCACAGAGCCAGAGTTATGTAGTTTGGGTATTGCGTGTTGACTTATATACAAGTTGCAAGAATAGAGTGCAAGGTAATAAGAAATAAGGATACAGAAGGCTACATAAGAGTCTGCGTCAAAAACTCAGTATCAGTAATTGTGTTTAGTCATTTCGTTCAGTAATGGTGTTTATAATGACGATTGTGTTTTTGTTGATAAACACGAGGAGAATAGCGACAAGACACTTAGGAAAACGGTTCGTTTTCTCTTGTCAGCAGACTATACGGTCTTCACAATGGCATTGTCAATGAATTTTGCCAAAAAAGTCGTATTAGTGGTTTTTTTGCATAAAAAACGAGCAAAAAACCATTATCTTAGCAGGACAATGGTTTTTTACTGATTGGCATCTATTATGATGTGTAGATACTCTCAGCAGATAGACTGACACAAGCGTATCCACACTGAAGAAGTGCTTATAGATGCTTATCAAGAACTTTGGCTAGCTCTGCTTTTGGCTGTAGGCCCATGACTGAGTCAACTTTTTCGCCGTCTTTAAAGACAAATAGCGTTGGGATATTACGGATACCAAAGCGGCTGGCGGCTTGTGGGTTATTGTCGACGTCGACTTTGACGATTTTTACTTTGCCTTGGTACTCGCTGGCTAGATCTTCTAAAATAGGCGCGATGGCTTTACAAGGGCCACACCACGTCGCCCAAAAATCTACCAATACAGGCAGGTCTGATTGCAGCACGTCTTGGTCAAAGTTTGCATCGGTGGTATTTACGATTAGGTCTGACATAGTTATCTCTCTTGTTTTATTGTCTTTATCGTCGTTTATCAAATTATCGCTGCTTTGTGTAGCTAAAGACCAGCGGTATAAAGTAATGATAAGCGGCTAAAGAGTCGTTTCGAAATGGTGAAAATGTGCCATCATATTAACATGTTTGTTCTTACTTGACAGATGCAGGCTGGTTAAATTGTTTAACAATTACGATTGGTACAATAAATCGAAACACAACCATACAGCCAGTGAGTGCGCTGTCACTTGTCACTTTTTGGTTTTTTTTCTATGTCATAGCCTCTATCATGTCATCTTTACTCTCATTTATATAAGTAACCGATTTTTATGCCTTTTACTGAAGAAGAAGTCAACGCGTTAAACCAACAAGAACGCGCGTATCCGCTGGCGTTTTTTAAAACATTTGCCCAAGATATTACAGTATATGAAGATGACGATATTTGGGTGGTGGATAAGCCAGCGGGCCTCCTCAGCGTCGATGGCAAAACCCTCAAAGTCAGCTTGCTTGCGCGGCTTGAGCGCGTCAATCCAGCCGTCAAACTCATTCACCGCTTGGATATGGACACCTCAGGGCTACTGATTTTTGCCAAAAATGCCGCTGCCCAAAGCCATATTAGTAAGCAGTTTATTGAGCGGTTGCCACAAAAAAGCTACCAAGCGCGCGTCTTTGGCCAATGGGAAAGTATTGGGGCGACCGGTAATATATCGGTGCCGGTACGTTATGAGCCCACGACCAAACCGCGCCATATCGTCGATCACGATTGGCCTAAACAGGCACTGACTTTATATGAGGTCTTGGCTCACGAAATGTGCAATGATCAGACCGTCACACGCGTGTTACTAAAGCCGGTTACGGGCCGTAGTCACCAGTTACGTGTGCATATGGTCCATGCCGGTCATGTGATGATTGGTGATCCGATTTATGCCGAAGGGGCGGCACTGATGATAGCCCCGCGGCTAAACTTGCACGCACAGCAGCTACGCCTAAAGCACCCGACACTGGGTGCGTGGATGGACTGGGAGAGTCCGTGCCCGTTTTAATCTGGCCACTCAACCAGATGATGACTTAACCACATGACCAATAACGATATCAATGATCGCATCATGCTGAAGTATCGCAATAGTATCGCAACATAAAGGACGACTGGCCACGGTTTTGCGGTTAGGGCGAGCCCTCGTTTTTTACCTGCTTTAAAATGAAGGCACGCCCTAGTATCTTGCCTGCCAGCTATATTTAGGGTTGATGATAGTGTTCGATAAAGTCGCTCACCTGCTTAGTTAATATCTGCCATAAGGTCTGTTGTGCGCTTTTGCTGCCCCAAGCATTGTGCGGGCTAAATATCACCCGTGGATGCTCGCTGAGGCTGAGTAGCGGATCATCTGCCGTGATCGGCTCTTGCTCAAACACGTCGCTGGCGTAGCCGATGATTTGCTCGTTATGGATGGCAGTTGCCAATGCTTGACTATCGACGATGCCGCCGCGAGCAACGTTGACTAATAAGGGCTGCTTGGTCATTTTGGCCAAGGTGTCCTTATTGATAAGATGCTGGGTCTGTTCGGTCAATGGGCAATGTAAGCTCAATACATCTGACTGCACCAGTACGTCATCAAAGGCGGTATAGTCTGCACTGCGCGGTGCACGCCCTTGATGCTCCGCCCATAACACCGTCATGCCAAAGGCGCGTGCAATCTCGGTGACGCGCTTGCCGATAGTACCGACGCCGATGATGCCGAGCGTCTTGTCTTCTAAGTCGATCAGCGGTATGTCGAGCAAGCAAAAATTGCCATTGTCGCGCCATGTACCATCGGCGACTTTTTGATGATAATGAATGCCTGCACGCATGGCATTGAGCATCAGCATAAAAGTATGCTCAGGCACGCTTTTGACCGCGTAACCTGCGACGTTATAAAGGGTGACATGATGTCTGTCACAAGCGTCTTGATCGACGTTGTTCATCCCTGTGGCAGTCAGCTGAATCAGCTTGAGGTTGGGCAGTTGACCGATCACCTCGGCGTCTATTTGGACTTTGTTGGTGATGATGATATCGGTGTCACGGCAGCGCTCGAGGATGACGTGGTTGTCCTTTGGCGTGTCATGATAAGTCACGTAATCTGTAATTCCAGCTGGGGCTGGCAAATCGATACCGTCCGAAAAAGTACCCTTGTCTAAAAAAACCGCTCGCATAGTGACTCCCTGATGAATTGATTGTTGTATTGATTTTTTCTATGGTTTTAAGGCTTTGTGGGTTTGAGGCTTAATGTAGCATGTCGGTGGGTTTAGTCAAAAACCAAACCATAAAAACCTGAGAAACCCAAGCGCTGTCACAATTGTCTACTTGAAAAGTCAACTAAACGCACTCATCTAGCCGCTAACGTTATATAATGGTCTACCTTAGCTGTCGACTAAATGGGTGTTACCCTATGCACAGCCATCATTAGCGGCCATTGCTATCTATTTTATTTCTTATTACCTGAGTACAAAAAAGACATCGCCTTATGACTACCTCTATCGCTTCATTGCACAGTACTGAATTCGCCGTTGGCCAACGTTATTTATCTGATACAGAGTCTGAGCTTGGCTTGGGTGTGGTCATCGATGTGGATGATCGCTGTGTGCACATCTTGTTTCCGCAAAGCGAGGAGACACGTGTTTATGCCAAAAACTCAGCGCCACTGTCGCGCGTGGTATTTAAGGCGGGCGATAGCATTTATGACCAAGATGGCAACGGCTATACGGTCAATGCGGTAGACGAGGTGATGGGTGTGCTCAAGTACAGCGTCGATGAGCATGAGCGCGGTATCATGGAAACCCGACTCGCGGCCAATATCACGCTTGCCAAGCCGCTTGAGCGTCTGCTCGCTGGTCGCATCGAGCGTGGCGACTGGTACGAGCTGCGCCAAGACATCTTGCGCATGCAGTCGGCGCTGGCAGGTCATCCGCTCAAAGGCCTAATGGGCGCGCGTGTCGATATTATCGAGCATCAGCTGTATATCGCTCACGAGGTCGGCAAGCGTATCGCGCCGCGTGTGCTTTTGGCCGATGAAGTGGGACTGGGTAAAACCATCGAAGCGGGCTTGATCATTCATCAGCAGCTAATCACAGGAAAGGCTGAGCGCGTACTTATCTTGGTGCCAGACAGTCTGCAATACCAGTGGATGATCGAGCTGCGTCGCCGCTTTAACCTAAATTTTGCGTTGTTTGACTTGGTACGTACTGCTGCGATCAAAGAGCATGATCCTGAACAAAATGTTTTTGCCACCGAGCAATGTATCATCGCGGGTATGGATTTGTTGCTTGACCATCCTGATTTGTACGATCAGGCGATGGAGGCAGGATTTGATCTATTGGTCGTCGACGAAGCGCACCATTTACACTGGGATGAAGAGCAGGGCGGCAATGACAAATACGACTTGATTGCTGACTTTGCTGAAGAGACGCCTGGGGTGATGCTACTGACTGCAACGCCTGAGCAGCTCGGCGCGCAAAGCCATTTTGCGCGTTTGCGCCTGCTGGATCCAGATCGTTTTGATGATTTGGACGAGTTTATTGATGGGCAAGAAGCCTTTGCTGAAACCGCCGCCGTCGCTGGCGTGCTGATAGAAGACAAGCCGCTAAGTGATGGGCAAATCGCGGCTTTGAGCCATTTATTAGACATTAGCATGGATGAGCTGGGCGCAATCAATGACGATGAGCGCTTGCGTACTTATGCCCTTAACGAGCTACTGGACCGTCATGGTACCGGCCGTATCTTATTTCGCAATACCCGTGAGAGTGTCAAAGGGTTTTATGGACGAAGCCGTCAGCCGTATCCACTACCCCTGCCTGAGGCATGGGTTGATAGCTACCAAACCAAGGGCAAACTGCGTGAGCAGCTGTGGGGCGAAGAAAACCAACCCGATGGTGGCTGGCTAGAAGATGATCCACGTGTGTCTTGGTTGATTGATATCTTGCGCGGTGAGCTAAAGCATCAAAAAGTGCTATTGATCGCTCGTAGTGGGGCGACGGTTGAGAGTCTTGAGGCGGTACTGCGCCTACATGCAGGCATTAAGACTGCTATCTTTACCGAGCAGATGACACTGCTTGAGCGTGACCAAGCGGCGGCGTTTTTTGCGGATTCCGAGGGCGCGCAGATATTGCTCTGCTCAGAGATTGGCTCAGAAGGTCGTAACTTCCAGTTTGCCAGCCAGCTGATACTGTGGGACTTACCTGCCAATCCAGACACGCTAGAGCAGCGCATAGGCCGCCTAGACCGTATCGGTCAGACGCAGCAGATTATGCTTCATATCCCTTATGTGCAGGGCACCGCGCAGGAGCGTTTATATCATTGGTATGACAAAGCGCTCAATATGTTTAGTCAGATATCACCGACCGCCCAAAGCGTGCAAGAGCAATACATTCAAACGCTAAAACCTGTGCTAGAGAATGCTGATACGCCCGACAACCGTGCCATGCTACAAGACATCATCACCGAAGCGAAAAAAACCCGCCTAGGGCTAGAAGCGCAGCTACAAGCTGGCCGTGACCGTCTGCTGGAGTACAACTCGTGCCGTCCACGTGTCGCTGGGCGTATCAAAGATGCCATGATTGACTTTGATCAGCACAATCTGCTGCCACACTTTATGGAGCGCTTTTTTGCTTCTGCCAATATCGATCATAGTATCCAGCGCGATGGCTCGTGGGTCATCGCTCCTATCGATAGCACTGAAATCAGTGAGTACATCGATGGTCTGCCACTGGGCGATGAAGATGGGATGACCTTGACCTTTGATCGCGAGCAGGCATTGCTGCGTGAAGATATCGACTTTATTACCCATGAGCATCCGCTGATGCGCGCGATTTATGAGTTGGCCAGTACCAGCACCTTTGGCAATACCACGGTGGCGATGCTAAAAAGCGCGGTCGTGCCACAAGGCATGGTGCTGCTCGAGGTAAACTTCCGTGTCGAGGCCATCGCGCCAAGAGTGCTCAATCTGCCTGCGACCATTACCACGCAAAACATTCGGGTGTTTATCAGTGAGCAAGGCAATGATCTGTCAGCGCGCATCAGTAGCGATATGATCATGCCGCACATCGAGCGACTGGACAAAAACCGCGCCCGCCAAGTCATCAAAGTACGCGGTGATGTGATCGAGCAGCGTTACTACGACGCCGAAGAGATCGCCCGCCAGCAGCTGGCAGAAATCGGTGAGCAAGCAAGCGCCCGTTTCAATCAGCAGTGGTCGCGTGAAATCAAGCGCCTAAAGCATCTACAAACCATCAACCCCAATGTACGCCCAGAAGAAGTAGAGCGCTTAGAGCAGCTAAAAGCACAAGGCGAGCAGGCATTAGGCAACCTATCGCTGGTACCAGACTCTATCCGCGTATTGGTAGCGGTCAAGCCATAAACGAAGCATAGCAATGAAAACGAGATGCGCCGATCATCTCGTTTTTTTTAGGCCGATGCACTGATGCTGCGATAGATACCTCTGCCTCAAACCTTGTGATAGCCAAGCGTGTGCATCAGCCATCAGCGGATGTTTTTGTCATAAGATAAAAAAGGCGGTCAAGACTGGCGGGTAAGCGACTCATAACTGGTCAAAGCGCGGGATATTGGGTAATATGTTTAGCCTTTCAGTGGATAATAAATACGTGTATGGCGCTGCTATCGCTGTATTTTTACGCTAAAATTTCGTTCTAACATCTCTCTTGTGTATTTTTAGCAAGTGATTTCATATTATTTTACATTCAAACGCAGCAGGTTTGCCGCTATATCATCTGGCTATCATTAGGTGGGTTGGTGCAGGCGCGCCGCGTTTTTGATAAAAATAAGGAAACCTATCGTCATGTCTGATTATTCGCAACTGATTGATGAGCTGCTTGCTACCGTATCGCTTATTGAAGTGAGCCCTGATGTCTTTGAGGGGAAAAGCCATGACTATGTGGGCAGTCGTATCTTTGGTGGGCAAGTCTTGGCGCAAGCAATCATGGCAGCTGCCCATACGCTGGATAAAGACAAACCCTGCCATTCACTGCACGGCTATTTTTTGCGTGGCGGTGATATCAACCAGCCAGTGATTTATCGAGTACGCCGTCTACGCGATGGGCGTAGCCTCTCTGCGCGTGAAGTGACCGCGATTCAGTACAAAGAAGTACGCGGCAAAGCGCCTATTGAGCAAGTGATTTTTTCGATGATTGCCTCGTTTTCGCCGATGGAGGAGGGGCTTGAGTATCAAGAAGATATGCCCGTCTATCCGCCACCAGACGACCTGCTCGCCGAGCAAGATTTAAAAGAAGAGTACGTTGGCAAAGTGCCAGATGCGCTCAAAGCGCGTTTTATGCGTCGTCGTCATGTCGAGATTAAGCCTGTCAAACCGCGTGACCCTATCCATCCTGAGCCGATGAAACCAAAACAAGCCAACTGGCTGCGTATCCGCGAGCTGGGCAATCAGCCGGTGGCGATTCAGCAAGCGCTATTGGCATTTTCGTCTGATTTTTACTTAGTCGGCACAGGGCTGATGTCGCATGGGGTCAGCTTTATGACCAGTGGCTTACAAGCGGCCAGTATCGACCACTCGATGCACTTCCACCGTACCTTTGACCTAAATAATTGGCTACTATACGACATGTGGAGCGATACCACCTCTAATGCCAAAGGCTTAAATCATGGGCAGTTTTGGCAAGATGGTAAGCTCGTCGCAACGGTGCAACAAGAAGGGTTGATGCGTCTGCGGGTGCCTAAATCTTAAATAAAAAAATACAAACTATGCCAGCGTGCTACTGGTATAAATTTTCCTTGCGTGCTGCGTGCCCAGATGCTGCACAAAATTCATCCCAGTAGCACTGTCACTGTGTTTATTTATAGTGGTTCGACCACACTTACTTACATCTCTAAAATCTTCACCATCGCCCGCGGTAATCCTAGCGTTGACCGCGCATCATCTGCGGTCAACCAATGAATATTAATCTCTGCTGCTTGCAAGGCTGTGCTCAATGCGGTTGTTTGCTTATTGTCTAAAGTGACGGATCGCGGCGTCAAATACCAATGAAAGTGGGTCAATGAGTGCTTGATAGGCGCATCATCAAGCAAGGTTTGATTAATGGGTGCGACTATCACATTATGCTTATCTAACCACTCATGAATAATCTGCTCAGCAGTGGTAAATTCTGCATCAAAGACTTTTTCGTTGCTGGTCACTAGGCGTAGTCTCTCGGCGCTGGTGTCTGGTTTGTTCGGTGCTGGCTTACCGCTTGCTTTGCCAGCGATTTTTTCTACAAACTGTAAAGGCAAGCTCCATAGTCCGCCCCAAATACCATTGTCAGGGCGCTGTAGCCATAGTATTTTGCCGTCCGTATCCTTGATGATAAGCGCGTTGCTAAACTTACTGGGCTTGGGCTGTTTTTTTGCTTTGACTGGATAGTCGGTTTCGCGCCCCTGTGCATGGGCAAGACAATCCTCTTGTAGTGGACACAATAAGCAGGCAGGCTTGCTACGCGTGCATAGCGTTGCGCCCATATCCATCACCGCCTGCGCAAACCGTCCTGAGTCATCGACAGGCGTTAAGCGCTCTGCCAACGCCCATAGCGTCTTGGTGGTGGCAGACTTGGTGATATCGCCATCGATCGCCGCCCAGCGGGTAAGGACGCGTTTGACATTGCCATCACAGATAACGCCATACTTGTGCAAGCCCATCGCCATAATCGCCCCAGCGGTCGACGGCCCAACGCCAGAGATGGCTTCCCAGCCCGCTAGCGTCTGCGGAAAGTCACCGATCTCGTCAATTATCTCGGCCAGTTGCTTTGCGCCTTTATGCAAATTACGCGCGCGTGCATAGTAGCCAAGCCCCGCCCAATGCTCGGCAACCAAGTCCCATTCTGCGGCGGCCAAATCCTGCACACTGGGAAAGGAGTCCATAAAACGCGCAAAGTAGGGCAACACGGTGGTGACTTGTGTCTGCTGGAGCATGACTTCGGATAGCCAAACGACATAAGGATTGGGGGTGTCAGTCTGGTGCTGTTGCCACGGTAGGTCATGACGGCCATTTTCGGCAAACCAATCGAGTAGGCGCGGGGCGAAGGTGGTTAATGATGAGCTTGACTGAGAAAAATGAGTAGGCAAAAGTATTCCTTGTAAAGCAAAATTGGTGTTTTGTAGGGGTAACTAAGATGGTTTATGGGGCGTAATGAGGATTGCTGCAAGCAGTATTGGATAAGATTTGTTTCGGGTGTTTTTGTCTAAACATCAATGGTGGTCAACGATAATATATATTGAAAGATAAACATGACGATAAAACAGGGGCGCTAGGCGCACCCTGCGAGCTATATAAATAAGTGAGTTTATTTACGATTTTTCCGCGTTTTTAATCGGCGCAAGCGCTTTTCTTCTTCACGAGCTTTCTTTTTTTCTTCTGCCGCCAGACGTTGTTCGGCGACGATGATTTCTTCCGCTTCGATCATCGCTGGAGTCTCAAGGGTAATACGCCCAAGCTTGGCACTACGTAGCTCATTAATCAAAATCTCAGACATGCGGTAGGTATCAACGACTCCGCCTTTTTTGATAAATCCTCGGTTACGCCCTGCCATTTCAAAAAACTCCCAATCAGTCTTGGGCAGCTCGTCAATTTTATAGCGAGTTTTTAGCAGCTCAGGATAAGCGCTCAGCAAATACTCAGCGGTATAGCTGGCGACATCGGCGAAGTCAAACGCGGTATCGCGAATGCCGCCGGTCGCTGCTAGTCGATAGCCAGAGTTTTCGTTTTCGACCTTTGGCCAGAGCATACCAGGGGTGTCATAGAGCATGATGTCATCATCGAGTTTGATCAGCTGCTGCGACTTGGTCACCGCAGGCTCGTCGCCAGTTTTTGCTACTGCGCGCCCTGCTAAGGTGTTGATCAAAGTCGATTTGCCAACGTTTGGAATGCCCATGATCATGGCTTTGATCTGGCGACCCGTGCCAACTTTGTTGGGCACCATTTTTTTGCATAGAGCGATGATGCGCTTGACGTCATCGGCTTTGTTATTGTCACACGCGATGGCTTTGACACCCGCTTGCTGCTCAAGGTGCACCATCCATGCTTGGGTCAGATCAGGGTCGGCGAGATCGGCTTTGTTTAATATCTTGATGACGGGTTTTTCGCCGCGTAGTGCTGCGACCATGGGGTTTTCGCTACTATAAGGAATACGGGCGTCAATCACCTCGATGACCACATCCATCTGCGGCATGATTTCTTTGATTTCGTTACGGGCTTTGTTCATGTGCCCAGGGAACCATTGAATATTCGCTCTTTTATCCATCTGCTTTCATAACCTTTTATAAAAAATGCTAAAAGTAAGACCATCAGTGTCTACTTTTTTATGATGTTCAGTTTACTACACAACCAGCGTCAGCACCCAATGTTATCCAGTCGCCATGTTGCCACGTTACAATTTTATGTCAGGCTTCAGGCAGGCTGTCATGCAGATTTGCGCGTGTCTTTATGTTTGGCCCATCTATAGGCTCATCGATTGGTACGCCCTAGTCTACTAAATCCTTACGCGCTGGTGGTAGCGGCGCTAAATAGCCAATGACTAAGATCAAGCTGCCTGCACCAAGGAATGAAATCACCCGCCAAATCGCCTCGGTCTGTGACAAGTCAACCAAGACCAGTTTTAGCACCACCGCGCCCAGTAGTCCAATGCCCATAAACCATAGCGTGCGCTGTCCATAGCGGCTAGCGCTGATGGTCGCGACCAAAGCAATGAGCGTCCATAAAATTGTCAATCCCGTCTGTACTTGCTCGCTATTCCACGCGCCGCCAGTCACTCCATATACACTGCCAGTCCATAACGGCGTACCGATAAAGGCATGCAGCGTCCTGACCAACATACTCGAGCCTATCCAAAGGCCAATCAGCGCTAACACAATTAACAGCATATCCTTTTTAGGAATGGCTTTTAATAGATTTCTCGAACCGCTACCATGTGGCTGGCGGAATACATACACGCCCAAGACATACAACACCACCAGCCATAACGTCACATCATATAAATTAAATAAAGGAACGTAAGGCAGGCCCCAAATCATGCCATCATAAGTAAAATTGGTAAAAATTGCCCAGCCTAAGGTGATAGGCACAAAGATTTGGGCGCTATCTAACAGTGCTTGAGGCCAATCAAACCAAGCGAGCGGCAAGGTTGAGGTTACTGCTTTTGAGTGCGTGTTTGACTGCTCATTATGGTATTTAGCCATAGCATGACGCTGTGTCCACCATAGTCCAACCAGCATAAAGGCAACCGGAACTAAAATAGTCATGACACCTTTTGAATCAGGTAAGCCATAATGCATGGCTTCTGCCAAAACGATAATACCCGCTCCAAGCCAGCTTGCGCTATCAAAACGTGTTAACTCAGCTGCTTTGTGCCATGTCTTTAGCCATAACTGCCCAATGACCAACCCGCCTATCAGCAAAGTAATAAATATCGACCAATGAAAGGTCGACCATTGATAATCAAATTCATATCTTTGCGGTAATTGAAACAGTAGCGTGGCATACAATAACAACAGTAAACCATGACAAAACTGCCGAATCTCCAACCAAGGACGATATTGATTGACGGCATAATAAATGACAAGGCTGGTTAACGCGGCCAGTCCTAGCAGCGCTGTCGTTGCGATGTGCCAGTTGGCAAACCATTGATCAAAATCGATGACCAATACATACAGCAGCCAGCCCACGGCGGTGAACGTCAAAAAACGACTCAACCTCGGACTGCGCCACATCAGGTTAAACGCCATACTTTGGCTATTGATTGAAGCCAGCCACTGCTTGGTAGCGAGTTCACCGATGCCCAATGTGTTAGCGTATTTCACCAGCGTCTGATCGGTGTGACGCTGGCTGTTTGTGTCATCCATAGGGGAATTGCTGGCGCGTAAGACAAACATGGCGGCGAGGTAGCTGAGCGCCGAAATCGTCAAGGCCAATGTTGGATAGTCATTGATTGCAAAGACCACAGTTATCATCAACATCGCGATACTCAGCAGCTGTAACACTAGCCCAAATAGCACCGACCATGCGCGTAGCGAGCGCCGACCAAACCATACCAACGCCAGCCCTTGAACCGACCAGCCAAAGGCAATCCACTCAGCATTGAGAGCCAGCGGAATCATCAACGCCAAAAATCCAAATCCTAACGCCAGCATGCCTTCAGTGATTAAGGCATATCGCTGACTGTGCTGTACAAATACCCAGCCAATGCCCAAATAAATCACCGCTAAAACAGCACTGGTGAGGGTCAGCGCATGAGGAATAGCGTCTAACAACGCCGCAAATAAACCAAAGGCCAATATCGGTACGGAAAACAATAAACCTGTATCAATGGGGAAGACATAGGTGTTGTTTGCGCTGTTTTTTGTATTGTGGTTTGTGCTGTTGTTCGTACTGGCATCTGTGCTGGGGTTTGTACCGTAAATACCACCTACAGTCGTTTGGGCGATATCTGCTTCATTTAATGTGTTATAAGCGATGATGTGCTGGGCGTAGCGGATAACGACAAACAAATACAGCAATACATGTAGCGCCACTAGCAGTACCAACGTCCAGCGCTGTGCCTCAATAACAGCCCTTAAATTTTCCGTTGTACCCCAATAGTATGCCAGTCCAAAGGTGACCAACACGCCGAGCAGATTGAGCATTTTCCAAGTACGGTAGTGAGCAATGACAGCAACGGTGACGTTTAACAGCAGATAATAGCTAAATAAGGCGACCAGACTGCCGGTGTCTTCACCGGTCAATATAGGCGCGAAAAATCCACCAGACAAGGCCAATAAGGCCAGCGGCAAGGCGTTTTGACGCACAGCGAGACCGATGATGACAGCTGATAAAAGACCAAGTCCAATAAAGCTTGGTGCGCTTGCGAGCACCTGATAGACGCTATACGCAAAAAAGACGGTCAAATAAGCCGTCGCTAAGCCCGCACCCTGTAAAGTGATGCCATAAGCAAAGCGGTTTTTTGCCAATTGTATCCCCAACGCCGCCAGTCCCAATCCCATCAGGCCAATACCAATAAGCTTTATGGTAATCGGAATCTCGATATAGTCGCTCAGTAAGCGCAGCAAAAGCACCACACCGATGAGTAAGACGATTACCCCGACACGCACGACCAAGTTACCGCCAAAAAACCAGCTTTTGATAGAATAAATCAGTGAGGTGACGATAGGTAGGGAGCGCTCATCAGGCTCTATGGTTGCAGCGGCCTGTCGATTTTCTGTCGATAGTGATGAGACTGCGGGTAAAAGGGGTGTAGGTAGCTCGGATAAAGGCCGGTTTGCTGACTCTGGCAACTCTGACCGCTCAGAAAGCACGGACAGTTGTAATGTTGTCTGCTGATGCTCTGTATCTTGAGAGGATGGCTCAGAGTGCGCGTTGGATGCAGCGTCTATACTGTCTTTATACTGCTTGAACTCAGCTTGTAGCGCTGCCATCTCACGGCGCAACTGCTGGATTTGGCTATGGATACTAATATATAGCACCGAAGCGATGATGAGTAAAATGGTAAAAGCCAGCCAGCCCAGCGGATTCATTAACAGATATAGCATCCTCGTCACTCAATTTGCTTGATGATAAGGTGATAATGCCGCGATTTGCGTCCGAGTACAAGAAGCGTCATGTACCTAGAGCTGCTCAACCAAAAAAAGAGCCGCTTATAAATCAGCGGCTCTTTTTTCGGTTTATATAGGTTTTATAAAAGCCCTATGATAGCGGCCTTCTCATGATAACCGTCTATGCTAAGTTACTTTTCATAAACTCAAGCATATTATCCCAGCTTTGCTTGGCGGCAGCTTCGTTGTAGCCGAGGTCGACGTCGTTTGTGGCTGCGCGCTCATCGGCGTGGGGGTTGGTAAAGCCGTGCTTGGCATTGTCATACACATCGATGGTGTAGTCGACATCGGCCGCATCCAGCTCAGATTTTAGGCCTTCTATCGCCTCCATCGATACCATAGAATCATCACGGCCATGCGCGACCAAGACTTTGGCGGTAAAGTTTTTGTCCGCAGGCTGTTTTGCTGATGGGTTGCCGTGGAATGTCGCGACAGCTTTTAGTGGCATACCGTCGCGCGCCATATCAAGCACGACTTTACCACCGAAACAGTAGCCAATCGCGCCTAAGTTGCTACCATCAACGGCCAACTGATCGCTAAAATCATTGAGGATAAGGCGGCAGCGATCCATCAGCATGTCTTGGTCTGCGAGTACTTGCTCCATCCACATGTTTGCCATTGCCGCATCGCTGGTCAATTTACCTTCACCGTAGACATCCATTGCCACCGCTGCATAGCCTGCTTTTGCCAGACGCTCGACCACAGATTTTGGATGATCGACCACGCCCCACCATTCTGGTGCGACCAAGATGCCAGCCGCTGGGTTTTCTTCCGATGCGTCTTCTGGTAGCGCCACATAGCTGATGAGCTCGACGCCATTTTTGGTGGTGCTGATAAGTTCAAACGTCTTAATTGACATAGTGCTGTCCTTTTTTATGTTATGAATTTTATTTATAGTAAATCGTTTTTCTTACTTTTAGTACCTTAACGCCCATGCTTCGCAAAAACAGCTATAATACTGTAACGCTCTTTATCAAAATGCTACTGCACCTTTATGACGCTCAATTTGCTCAACCAACTTGCCGACAGCCAACAATCACAAGCTGGCTCGTCACCGACGCCGCAACCAGTGCCAAAGCCTGTTGTGCCCGCCAATGCAAGCTTGTTTGCCGATAGCGATGGTGAGCTGGCGGCCACCTTGCGGCCGCAGTTTTGGTCGCGATTTGCCTTATCAGAGCTGACGCATCCTGAGTGGGAAGCTTTGTGTGATGGCTGCGGTAGCTGCTGCCTGATCAAATATATCGATGATGATGACGCCGAAGCGTTGGTTGAGTATACCGATGTGACCTGTCAGCTGATGGACTGTGCGACGGGTCATTGTCAGCACTATGCCACGCGTCAAGAGTATGTGCCTGACTGTATTCAGCTCACGATGGAAAACCTGCCCAACATGATGTGGCTACCATCACACTGCGCCTATAAACGCTTGTATAAAGGGCAGAAGCTCCCAAGTTGGCATTTGTTATTGACTGGCGATGCGGCGCGCACCGAGCAGCAGATGCGCGCAGCCAATGTAGGGGTGGCAGGGCGCTGTGTCTCTGAGGTTGGTATGACAGATGAAGAGATGGAGGAGCGGGTGGTGACATGGGTACAGCCCTAGCGGTATCCATTTAGACTCTTATCGTTAGTTTATGGCGAGTAGTGAGTTTATGGCGCGGCCTGCGCCGCAGATTGTGCTTTGGCTTCAGCTGCCGCTTTTGAGTCAGCCAATGGCGGGATAGGAATATCCTGACGAATCTGCTTGGAGAACTCGCGGCTATTGACTACGCTGCTGCCTGCTAAATTATCAAAACCACGCACTTTTGGATTGATATGAGTGCGCTCGTACCAAGTCTCCATCGACCAATTCTGCGCGCCGCTGTTGGGCTTGGCGTCGAGCATACCGACATCGTATAGATAGTTTGGCAGCCACCCAGAGACCCAAATCCGATAATCCCATGGCAAACGCTCGCCACTGACGATACGCGCCATATAAAAAATAATATTGGTACAGTTGCTAATCAATGTGTTGTACCAAGTGGGTTTAGCGTTCAAATCATCAGCCGCCGTTAGATAAGATTCAAATAGTGACCTCACTTCATGCTGTTGCAAATTGCTGATAGGAAACAGATACACCTGCTCGCCGCGCGCATTACTGCGCGTATAGATAATATCACGCTCCTCGCTAGCAATCAGGCTAAGCTCATAACGCCGAAAAAACCCAGCCAGCGCCGAAAAAGACTCGCCTGCTTCTTTACGAATCTCAAATGAGAAGGCAAGCGGTCTGTCATCCTCAAAGCGAAAGCTGACCAAGGTATGAGCAATCAGTGGCCCCATCCAGTATGAGTTGGTGACATCGACACCCGAGAGTTTGGACATATCAATGGTGCGGGTGTCCCAGCGTTCGGTGGCGTCTGTATCGGTATGCCAGTCAAAATTGCGTACATTTTTGAGGGTGATTATATTAGGGTTGCTCGCGTCTCGCTCATAGGAGACTTGCTGGCTGACCTCTGCCATCCAGTCGCGCTGCTGTTTGGCTTCGATAGAAAAAAACCAGCCAACCCCGAGGCACCAAGTCGCAGCGTACATACCCATAAGCCAAGCACTGGCCGGTTTTTTTGTGATGGTTTGGTGCTTGAATGAGTGCTGGTAACGGCTACGTAGCAAGGCTGCCAGCAGGCAAACGATGACGATGGCCGCAAGCCAAGTGACGAGCGAGCGCACGCCAAACTGATACCAAATCGCTAATAGCAACCACAGCGCCGATAATAACAGCGCGGTGATGATAAACAACTGTACAAGATAGTAGCGCCATGTCTTTTTTTTAGGGTTTGTGGCGTCCGTCATTGTTTGGCCGTGACTGCTTGTACCATGAGAGCGCGGCAGGCTAGTTGGACATAATCGGCGTAAACGAGAAAAAAACGAGCGTAAGGACATGGCGTTTATTATTGATAAATAAAGGCTTTGACCATAGCAAAGTTTATAACACACTGACAATACAATTTGCGTGAATTTATCGTTGAATGTCGGTGAGCCATGCGATAAAGTGAAGCTAATTTAGGCTGGTCTATTTATAGGTATTATTTGGCCGTGGTTGTGATGGCCTAATCATAAAACGGCTGTTTTATTTGTTATTTCTATCCCCATCTAGGTTTTTTGCTGTTCTCATTGTTATTAACTAAAGAGGTTAAACCACATCATCATGTCTGACGACACTCCCAGCCCGAGTAGTTGGTCGATGCGCGGCTTAAAACGCTGGCTATCGACCGCCCCCGAAACCCGTGATGAATTGATTCGTTTGGTACAGGACTCTCGTCAGTTTTTAGAGCCTGATACTGTCGATATGTTAGAAGGCGTGCTCGATCTGCCTGCCACTCAAGTCCGCGAGATTATGACGCCACGCCCGCAAGTGATCGGCCTGCACGAAAGCGCAAGTCTGGCTGAGGTGATGGATATCATCCTCGACACCACCCACTCGCGTTACCCAGTATTTGATAGCCAAGACGATGATGCGGTCATCGGTATCTTGCTTGCCAAAGACTTGATTCCTATCTTAGTGCACATGGTGCGCGACCAAGAAGACAAAATCGACAGCAAGCGCCTCAGAGATCTGGTGCGGCAGCCGCTATATATCAGCGAAACGGCGCGCTCAGATACGCTGCTGCGCTCACTGCAGCGCACCCAAGTGCACATGGCAATCGTCGTCGATGAGTTTGGCAACTTTGCAGGGGTGGTCACCATGGAGGATTTACTCGAGGAGATCGTCGGCGATATCGTCGATGAGCATGATGACTTTGATGAAGACAGTGATATCAATAATATTATCGCTGATCCTGATAAGCCACATACTTGGCGTGTACAGGCCTCGACGGTCATCGAAGACTGTAATGATGAGCTTGGCACTCATTTTGATGATACCGATGTCGATACCATGGGCGGTCTTGTCATGCAGGCGCTCGGCTATGTGGGCGACTTAGAAGGCGAGAGCGTAATGATAGATGACTGGAAAATCACCATTACCGATGTCGAAGGGCGTTTTATTCATAGTTTAGAGCTGACCAATATGAACGCCGATCAGCAGGTATTGATTGGCAGTCATTGATCGATGATGAGCCGCTTCATCGGTATATAGTCAGTTTATAATAAAATGGCTATAAAGTGAGACGTGCTCCTCGGAGGCTTTTGACAGCACCGCTGCACCGCCTCATACCAGTCTATAGATAAAAAAACACGATTGCGGTCGTGTTTTTTTGTGTCTTGCCGTGGGCTTTTGCTACGCAACTTTACCCATTAATTGCTGTAGACTGGTATCATGGGCGGGTTTATTTACTGAGTCTTTACTGAACGCTTATCGAGCTTGGTCTTTGTCTGAGCTTGGTTTTTTATCTTTTTATTTAAGCGTCGCTAAGTGAATGCTTACTATTTTAAAAATATGGTTCTGGATAACTGCTATGCGCCTGTCTACTCATGATTTGCAAAAACGTCTCAATGCCGATAAGCCAAAGGGCTTACCCGTGGCACCGACAGTATTGATTGCGTGGTTGGCAGGGGCCGTGTTTATCTTTGCACTTGCGCCTTATAACATCTGGCCGCTAGCACTGCTATCGCCTGCGATATTGTACGCCTTATTGATGCCACAGATGAGCGGCAAACGGGCGTTTTTGATCGGTCAAGCTTACGGTACAGGCTTGTGGTGCGTGGGGGCGTTTTGGCTCTACACCTCTATTCATGTGTACGGCGATACGCCAGCGTGGCTTGCTTTGATTATGATTGCGCTGATGGGTCTGGGCATGGGCTTGTTCCATGGCTTTTTGGGGCTGGTGTTTAATAAGATGGTCGGCAAGCAGCCACTGTCTTTTGCCGCGCTTTGGGTGCTGCAAGAGTGGATGAAGACGTGGTTATTTACTGGCTTTCCTTGGTTGTTTGTCGGTTACGCCTTTACAGAGCAGTATTGGCTATCGTCACTTGCGCCAGTGGCGGGTGTGTTTGCAGTGTCTTTTGTGGCGGTATTATTGGCAGCCAGTTTAGTCGAGCTACTGCGTCGCCGCGCAGGCTATATGGTGGCTTCGATTGCCCTGCTAGCGCTCAGCACACTATTGTGGCTACTAAATCCGCAGTGGACCAAACCCAAAGGCACCCCTGATGTGTCGGTGTCATTGATTCAGGGTAATATTCCGCAAGATTTAAAATGGCTGACCGAGTATCAAATAGAGACGCTCAAGATTTATGCCACGTTGACCCGCAGTGAGTGGGGGCGTGATATTATTTTGTGGCCTGAGTCGTCGATTCCGATGTTTCAGACCGATGCGATCGGCTTTATCAATGAGATGGTCAAAATGGCCAAAGCCACCAATACCACGTGGGTGACCGGCATTCCTTATAAGGATGAAGCGGCATTTGATGAAGCTCAGGATAAGTATCCGCCATTTTATAACAGTGTGATTGCGCTGGGTGCAGAGGCAGAGGGACTGTACAAAAAACAGCGCTTGGTGCCATTTGGTGAGTATATTCCATTTGAAGGGCTGCTCGATATTTTGCCAAACCTTGCAGGTAGTCAAGAGATTATGAGCTATAGTCGCGGCAGTGAGGCGCAGTCGCCGCTACAGGTGCGTGGGCACAATTTGGGTGCTGCCATCTGCTATGAAGTGGCCTATCCTGATACCACGCGCAAAAACGCCATCGGTACAGACTTTTTATTGACCATCTCAAACGATGCGTGGTTTGGCACCTCGGCAGGCCCGCTACAACATCTACAGATGGTACAAATGCGCGCGCTCGAAAATGGCCGCTGGTTTATGCGTGCGACCAACACCGGTGTCACCGCCATCATCGATCACAAAGGCCGTATCGTTGAGCGCGCCCCGCAGTTTGAGCGCACCGTATTGCGCGGTGATGTACAAGCGCGGACAGGCAACACGCCGTTTATGCGTGTTGGTCATTATCCTGTCTTGTTTGTGGTGGCGCTGCTGCTGTTATTGAGTTATCTGGGCAAACGGGCAACGACAAGAGCGCGCTTGGGTAAGTAGTTTTGCTGTTGCTCCGTCGTCGATGCGCCATTTAAAGCAAATAATAACGCTAAGGTGCTCAAGTCATGAAAAAAACTGCCCATAATAAATCCTTTAAATACTTAAGGGTTTTAACAAATCGCTATAAATTGCGATATAATGGGTCAATATTTCAAATATTTTGTGCAAGGTGGATAAGATATGTCAGAAGGTATCGTCAATAACAACCCAAAAAAAGAGCTGTTATATGCTCTAGTCGGCACAGCCTTGTTTTTAGGTATTGTCTTACTTATCGGTATTTCTGGATTTTTGCGTCCAGCGGGCGAGCATATCACTGCTGAGACGACCGAAGCTGTAGTCGCCGCTGATGAAGCAGCGACCGCGCCAGTAGCGGCGGCCAGTGCAGAGGCTAAGGACGATGCAGCCCCAGCGGAAACAGCAGAAGCGGCCGAACCTACGCCAGCGACAGATGCGACTGTGATGCCAGCGGATGCAGATAGTGCCGTGGTAGCAGCAGAAGCAGGCACCGCCACTGCCGCTGGTACGGTCAACCAAGCGGCGGTTGCCGATGCTGATTTGACCGCAGAGCAAGCGGATGGCGACGTGGAAGCGGGTGAAACTGCCGCACAATAAGGTGTTCTTGCTTAGATACGGGCTGTTTTTTTCTCATTATGACAGGATCGTTATCTTGTCATAGTGACTGATATTTGTCTTTTGGCAATGCCACAAATACTCGCTCTCAGCTAATGAGGGCGATTTTTTTTGTGAGCCACTGTGTAATTATTGACCAATTAATTCTTTACTTGCCGATAGACAGGTGAAACAATATTGCTCCTATATGACCGCTTATCTGAATAAATAGGGGTTTGGTCATTGTTAAAGTGGTCTTTAAAGGAATAATCTTATGAGCAAAGAAGCAAGTTCAGGGGTGAGTGCCGCTGAATTAGAATCGCTAGAAAACGGTTTTATGGGGCATCCAAAGCCGCTGCGTCCGCTATTTTTTACGGAGATGTGGGAGCGGTTTTCTTATTATAGTATTCGCCCGCTATTGGTGTTGTTTATGGTGGCGACGGTAGGCAGTGGTGGTTTTGGGTTTGATGAAGTCACCGCTTCTGCTATCTATGGTATCTTTGCTGGCTCATTATATTTGGCAGCCGTCCCTGGCGGCTGGCTGGCAGACAACTGGCTCGGACAAGAGCGCGCGCTGTGGTGGGGCAGTATCATTATTGCCCTTGGTCACTTATGTATCGCGCTTTCGGCGATGTTTGGTATGACGCTGTTTTTTGTCGGTTTGATTTGTATTGTTTTGGGCTCAGGGTTATTTAAGACCTGTATCTCGGTGATGGTCGGGGCGCTGTATACCAAAGGTGATGTACGCCGCGATAGTGGTTTTACCTTGTTTTATATGGGTATCAATATCGGCGCGTTATTGGCCGCGCTGATCGTTGGGATATTTAAAGAAAAGGGCATGTGGCATGTCGGCTTTGGGGTCGGTGGTTTGGGGATGCTCATCTCGCTACTTATCTATCGTTTTTCTGCCCAAAAAACATTGACCCATTATGCCAAAGCCAAAGGCATCAGTGCTGAGTGGGAGCGCTCTAACGACCGCTATCATAATGTCGGACGCTGGGTCGCAGGATTTGTGGCATTATTGGTGGCTGTGATTGTGCTGGTCGCCACCGGTATCATGCCGTTTGAGGCAAGCATGGTCGCAGAGTATATGACCTATATCATCGCTGCCGTGGTGATTGGCTATTTTGCCGTGATGTTTGTCTCACCGCGCCTTGATAAAACCGATAAGCTGCGTTTATTGATTTGCTTTATTTTGATTATCGGCTCGACGCTGTTTTGGTCAAGCTTTGAGCAGCAGCCGACCTCATTTAACTTATTTGCTGATCGCTATACCGACCTTAATGTCTTAGGGTTTGAGATACCAAGTATTTGGTTTCAGTCGCTAAACCCGCTGTTTATTTTATTACTCGCTCCTATTGTCAGTATTCTTTGGGTCAAGCTGGGTAATAGAGGTATCGAGCCAAACAGTATGGTCAAGTTTGCGCTTGGTATGTTGATTACTGCGGCAGGTTTTGGCTTGATGATTATTGCCTCAAAAAACATTTTGACCAATGAGACTGGCCTAGCATCCCCTTTATGGCTGGTCGGTAGCTTGTTGCTGTTGACGCTTGGTGAGCTGGCACTGAGTCCAGTAGGATTGTCATCGATGACCAAACTTGCGCCAAAAGGTATGCAAGGTCAGATGATGGGGCTGTTCTTTGCTTCTGTCGCCATGGGTAACTTGGTTGCCGCGTTTTTCGGTGGACATGTCTCAGCGGACAAGATTGAAGGGTTGCCAACGCTATTTACGACCATGACCGTCTTTTTGGTAGTGACGGCGGTTATCTTGTTGCTATTGGCCAAGCCCATCAGCACCATGCTCAAAAACAGCGAACAGGCTGATCATGTTAGCTAAACGACACCCAAAAAGTTAGCGGATGCGTTTGAGTAAATGGTCAGGATAGCCAAGTACTAATTTTGTGCATCAATAAATAGGCTGATGATGAGACGTGTTACCATGGTTGGTAGCACGTCTTATCGTTTTTATCCGTGACCAATCTTGCTCAAGCCATGACATATTTTTGTTCAAGCATTTTTTTATTCCAGCATTGAAAGCTTGTTATCTGCCCAAACATCTTAATAATATCTGGCTATTTATCACTTCTGCATGGTCAGTATTTGCATCAATGGCTATTGACCATTCAATACGATTCAATGCGCGCTTACTCATTTACCCGCGCCAATAAGACGACTATCCATAGTCGCCGCGTCGTCGTATTTTTTAATACAACCTCGCTTGCCCACTGTCTTCAAAACCAATAAGGAAAATTTTAATGAATAAACAACACATTCATGATCGTATTGCAAGTTTACGGGAGCGCATGGCCGCCCAAGATCTAACGGCCATCATCGTACCGTCAGCGGATCCGCATTTATCAGAGTATCTACCAGAGTATTGGCAGGCGCGTTTGTGGTTGTCAGGGTTTACAGGCTCTGTCGGTACTCTAGTGGTCACCGCCGATTTTGCGGGTCTGTGGACGGACAGCCGCTATTGGGTACATGCCGCCGCCCAGCTGGAGGGTACAGGTATCAGCTTAGAAAAACTGGCACCAGCTCAGCCAAACCATATCGATTGGTTGGCGACGCATTTAGCAGAAGGCGATAATGTGGCGGTCGATGGTAATGTGTTGTCTATCGCTGAGCAAGATAAATTACTAGACGCTTTTGATGCCAACGATATTACCTTAATTACTGAGCGTGATGTACTGACCGAGATATGGGCAGATCGTCCAGCGCTGCCATCAGCAAAGTTATATCAGCATGATGCACAGTTTGTGGCGCAGTCTGCGACCGACAAGCTTGCTGCGGTACGCTCAGGGATGCAGGAGGCTGGCGCGACTCATCATCTGCTTTCAAGCTTAGATGATATTGCATGGTTGACCAATCTGCGCGGCAGCGATGTCGATTATAATCCCGTGTTTTTGGCGCATATGCTCATCAGTGCAGACAGTGCGACATTATTTGTCGATAACAGCAAAGTCAGCAGCGATATCGCAAAAGCCTTAGAGGACAGCGGTATCGCGCTTGCTGATTATGATGCAGTACAAGACGCCTTGAGTGCGTTGACGCCAGAGGATTTATTGTTATTAGATCCAAGTAAAGTCGCAGTGGGTACGCTATCAAAGATGGCCGATGATGTGGGCTTTATCGAGCAAATCGCTCCCAGCACGTTACTCAAATCTGTCAAGTCTGACGCCGATATCGAGCATGTCCGTGAAGCCATGCGCCAAGATGGTGCGGCCTTGTGTGAGTTTTTTGCCACGTTTGAGCAGCGTTTAGCAAACGGCGAGCGTCTGAGTGAGCTGGACGTTGATAGTATGCTGATTGAGGTGCGTAGTCAGCAGCCACATTATGTATCGCCAAGCTTTCCAACGATTGCAGGCTTTAATGAAAACGGTGCATTGCCGCATTACCGTGCGACGCCAGAAAAATTCAGCTACCTTGATGTCGCTGAGGGTGAGGGTGGATTGTTGCTGATCGACTCAGGGGCGCAGTACCAAAACGGCACCACCGATATCACTCGCGTGGTCGGTATTGGCCAAGTCAGCGATGAACACAAACGCGACTTTACCACAGTACTAAAAGCCCATATTGCTTTAGCGCGTGCAAGCTTCCCTGATGGTATCGCCTCACCACTCATTGATGCGATCTGCCGTGCGCCATTGTGGCAAGCACAGATGGACTACGGTCATGGTACAGGGCATGGCGTCGGTTACTTCCTAAACGTCCATGAAGGCCCGCAAGTCATTGCTTATAGTGCCAGTACGCCAAAAGAGCGCGCCATGAAAGCAGGTATGATCTCCAGTAACGAGCCGGGTCTATACCGCGAAGGTAAATGGGGCATTCGTATCGAAAACTTGGTGGTCAACACCCCAGTTGCGAACCCTACCGAGAGTGAATTTGGTGAATTTTTACACTTCGAAACCGTCACTTATTGCCCAATTGATACCCGTTTGCTTGATAAATCATTGCTTAATCAAGTAGAGATCGAGTGGCTAAACGACTACCATCGTCAAGTTTATGCTGAGCTAAAAGATCGCGTTGCTGGTGCAGCGCTTGATTGGCTGACTGAGCGTACTCAATCGATTTAATCGAAAGCCTTAGGGCGTGTCTTTATTTCTGAAATGAGCACACGCTAGGGCGTGTCTTTATTTCTGAAATGAGCACACGCTAGGGCGTGTCTTCAATTCACTCGATAGTTATCTAAATGGGCTAAAAATGGCTAAATCTAGCCAAACGGTGTCAAATAGCTGGTCAATATCCCGATATTAACGGCGCTATTTTCCTTGTTTAACTGCAATTTATCTCATTTTTATCACCATTTTTTGAAATGAAGACACGCCCTAGTAGACGCCCAATAAATAAGCCCCGTAAATGTTTACGGGGCTTATTTGTTGAAATTATCAGCCGATATCTATAGTTTTTGGCTGTCTTTATTGGGCATATAACCAACATTCAATATCCAATACCCAAACCACTATAAAACCAAGCCAGTAACACGCTGGCATAGCCGTGCTCTTTTTATTGAGGGTTAACGATAGGCTGATCTAAAGCCTCTGTCTCACCCAATTGCTGTGCCACCTCAGCATGGAGCCATGATTTGAGGTTTTCTGATATCAGCATCATCTGTTCACTGAGATAGTCATCGATCTGCATCTCAAGCTCACGGATGAGCGCTAGATGCGCGGCGCTAGATGGCTCCTCTTTTAGTGTCAGCTTGATGGCTGTACTGGCCTTATCTTTGATGGCTTTGACCGCTTTGTTGACATTGGCATCATGGTTTTTATCATGAGTGGTTTGCTGATCAGCCGTTTGCGCTTCCTCACCGCTGCGTTCAGGGGCACGGACGGTCTGCGGCTGGCCGCTGGTGGTAGCGTCTTTATTACTTTGTGTTTTTGCTATGCCAGCTTGTGCTGTGTCAGTTTTACTATCGGTGTCAGGCGCGTCTGATTTGGTGCTTTGGTGGGGCTCTTGACGGGCGGCTGGATGGGTACTATTTTCTTTATCATCAGTTGCTGCTGGCTTATGCGGTGGTTGTTTTTGTGCGGCTTGTGCTTTTGAGGCTATTTCTTCTTGTCGCTTTGCGTCCTCTGCTGCTTTTATTTTTTCTTGTTTTGCTTTGGCATCCGCTTGCGCTTGCTTATCGGCGATGGCTTTTGCAATGGCCTGCTCGGCATCGTGGTTGTCGTAGAGCTCATCGACATGAGTGTCTAGATCAGGCGTGCTAAATACAAAGCTTTCAAACGGCGTCTGGGTCTGTAGCAGGGTGATGATGTCTTTTAGCTCTTGGGTGATGGCGGCGCGTACAGGCTCAGGAGCACACGTCCAGCGCTGATAAAACTGATGAGAAAATGAGTAGCTTGACATGGTATCTTCCATAAATGTACAAAAATTACCCCTTATCATACGCAAGTACGATAAGGGGCTGCAAGTGCACAAACGTAGCAAATCTGACACCAAAGTTACAACGCGCCGTATTAGACGGTCGTATTTAGGCGGTGATAGGCCAGCGGGCAAATATCAAAGAGCCATTGGTACCGCCAAAGCCAAAGCTGTTGGACACGGCATATTGTAAATTTTCCACTTTTCGGGATTGGTGCGCGACATAATCGAGGTTACAGTTGTCCTCGACATTGTCTAGGTTGATGGTGGGCGGTACATGCTGTTGCTGCAGCGCGCGAACGGTAAAGATGGCCTCAATACCTCCAGCTGCGCCCAGTAGATGCCCTGTCATTGATTTGGTTGAGCTGACCAAGATGCTGTCTTTGACAGGCGCAAAGACGGTTTCGATAGCGATGGACTCCGCGACATCGCCGGCGGGGGTGCTGGTGCCATGAGCATTGACATAGCCCACTGCGTCAGGCTCGATGCCCGCGTCATTGAGTGCGTTTTTCATTGCGCGAGCGGCACCGCTACCGTCTTCTGGGGGCGCGGTGATATGGCTGGCATCGTCGCTCATGCCAAAACCGACCAGCTCGGCCAATATCGTAGCGCCGCGCGTTTTGGCGTGGGCGAGGCTTTCGAGTACCACCACCCCTGCGCCATCGCCGAGCACAAAGCCATCACGGTCTTTATCAAATGGCCGTGAGGCTTTGGTTGGTTCGTCATTGCGTGTAGAGAGCGCATGCATCGCCCCAAACCCTGCCATGCCAAGTGGACTTGAGCCTTTTTCGCTACCTCCAGCGAGCATCACATCCGCATCGCCATAAGCGATCAAGCGTGCCGCGAGTCCCATCGCATGCGTGGCAGTGGTACACGCAGTCGAAGTGGCGAGGTTTGGGCCTTTTAGGGTATGTTTGATCGCAACCAATCCTGCGGCCATATTGACGATCGAGCCTGGAATAATAAAGGGCGATACTCTCCCAGCGCCTTTTTCGCGTAGGGTGTCGCGGCTGTTTTCGATGGTCTGAATACCACCGATGCCTGAGCCTAAGATGATACCAAATCGCTCAGCGTCGACGCCTTGTACCGGCGCATCGGCCGCGCTCACCTCATCGATGAACCCCGCATCCTTTAACGCCATGGCTGAGGCCGCCACACCATAATGCATAAACTCATCATAGCGGCGCGCATCTTTGGCGTTCATGTATTGTTTGGCATCGAAGTCTTTAATCACCCCAGCGATTTGCGCACGGTAATCAGTGGCATCAAAATGGCTGATAGGGGTAATACCACTCTCGCCATTGATGAGCTTGGCCCATGAGCTATCGACATCGAGGCCAAGTGGCGTGATAGCGCCCATACCCGTGACCACGACACGCATCTCATCTGGGCGCTGGTAATGCGGCGGCTTTTGGCGCGGTGTTTGCTGGGTAGTGCCAGCATTAGAAGGGGCGGCTTGCGTGTTCGGTGAACTGCTATGTTGGCTCATGCGATATATCCTGTACGTGCGATCCTAAAAAGAAGGTATTTTAACCGTCATTATAAAACACATAAGTGTACGTATGTAAACTAAAATTTGACCGACTAGGCAAAACATACCTGACCCAATACCACGCCCTTTTTGGCGCCTGTTACCGCAGGTAGATTGCCGGTTTCGCCCATCAAGGTTTGCCGCGCCAGCCAAGCAAAGGCAACGGCTTCGACCCAAGCTGGATGCAGTCCTAAGCTTGCGGTCGTGGTGACATGACAATGGGGCAGGTGTGCTTGTAGCCGCGTCATCAGGTAGTCATTTAGCGCGCCGCCGCCACAGACATACACCGCGCTGTTTTTATGAGACTGTACAAACAGATGAATCTGCGCGCCGGCGCTAATGGCGGTCAGCTCGGTTAAGGTCGCTTGTACATCAGCGGATGAGTAACGAATATGCGCCGATGCTTGATCAAACCTTTGTAGCTCCTCTTGTAGCCACTCTAGGTTGAACTCCTCACGCCCTGTGCTCTTAGGATAAGATCTGGCAAAAAACGGATGCTCTAGCAGCTGATTTAGGAGTGGCTCTATTACTTGGCCAGACTGAGCCCAAGCACCGCCTGCGTCATAGTCATTGTCGGTATGCAGCGCGGTCCACGCATCAAGTAATAAGTTGGCAGGGCCAGTGTCATAGCCAACGACATGGCTATGAGTATCAGGAGTATCACTATCAGTATAATCATTGGCAGCATGATCGTTGTCAGCATGATTACTGGCGGGCAAGACGGTAATATTGGCAATACCGCCTAAGTTTAATAACACGCGCGTACTATCAGGATCAGCAAATAATGCCTGATGAAACGCTGGCACCAAGGGCGCGCCTTGCCCGCCAACTGCCATATCACGGCGACGAAAGTCGCTGATCACACTGATGCCCGTACGCTCAGCGATGATATTGGCATCGACCAATTGCAGGCTAAAACCCATTTGTGGGCGATGGCGTACCGTCTGGCCATGACAGCCAATCGCCAATACCGACTCGCTATCGGTATTTGACTGCTGCAATAAATTATTGACCACCTCGCTGGCAAACTCGCCATAGGTTTTGCTTGCCCAGCCAAACCAGTCCAGCTCGCTATTTGGCTGGTTGTTTGGCTCACCAGCGCTCGGCGTCAATGCTTGAATACCATTAGGCTGACACAGAGCGAGCAGCACTTCGCGCAGGCGCGGCGGGAAGTCTTGGCTATAAGTGGCTAAAAGCTGCATCGGCTGCTCTTCATGACTCATGTCGGCGGCAAACTGACAAAGCACCGCGTCCATCCCATCCAAGCTGGTGCCAGACATCATGCCGATATATAGACCGTCATCAAAGCTTTCAAACACCGTTTGCTCTAACGCATCAGTGAGCGATGCATAATGGGCATTTTCGTCAGCTGCTAAAGGGTCAGCTGCTAAAATCTGATTACTTTCTGGATCATTCGTGGTCTGGACAGGGTTGGCCATGGCAATTTACCTTAAAAAACGCTAGTATATCCCTCAAATTCTAACATCTTTTACTGGCTACGAAACGCCAATCCCGTTTGCAAAAATAGAGTAGCAAGAAAAACAAGTGCAGGTACTAATATAGAGCAGATGCTATATCTAGTAGACTAAACGAATTTGACGCTGCTAATCGTATTTTGGCACTCGGGAGCATTCGCCCAAACGCGTTACCCTTTTAATAAAGACAATAAAGAGAGCATCATGACCACTCAAACCCACACTCTAGAAGAACAACTGGCCCTGATTCAGCGCGGTACGCAAGAAATCCTTTCAGAAGAGGACTTGGTTGCCAAGCTAAAACTGGGTCGTCCGCTGCGTATCAAAGCCGGTTTTGATCCTACCGCGCCTGACCTGCATTTGGGGCATACGGTATTGATTAATAAACTCAAGCATTTCCAAGACTTGGGTCATGAGATTTATTTTCTCATCGGGGATTATACCGCCAAGATTGGTGACCCCTCTGGTAAAAACACCACGCGTCCGCCGCTCAGTGATGAGCAAATCAAAATCAACGCCCAGACCTATGCTGAGCAAGTCTTTAAGATTTTGGATAAAGAAAAAACCAAGATTGTCTTTAACTCTGAGTGGTTTAACGACATGTCGGCGGGGGACATGATTCAGCTATCAAGCCAGTTGACAGTCTCGCGTATGCTAGAGCGTGATGATTTTTCCAAACGCTACGCGGCGCAAACGCCGATTGCCATCCATGAGTTTTTGTACCCATTGGTGCAAGGCTATGACTCAATCGCGCTCAAAGCCGACGTCGAGCTGGGCGGTACCGACCAAACCTTTAATATCCTAATGGGTCGCACCCTGCAAGGTCGCTATGGTCAAGAGCCGCAAGTGTGTATCACGGTGCCGATTTTAGAAGGGCTAGACGGCGTCAATAAAATGTCAAAATCTCTTGGCAACTACGTCGGTATCTATGATGCCCCAGGTACCATGTACCAAAAACTGCTGTCGATGCCAGATACCTTAATCCGCCGCTACTTTGAGTTTTTAAGCTTTAAGCCGATGGAAGAAGTCGAAGCATTGATGACAGAGATGGAAAACGGTCGCAATCCACAAGAGATCAAACGTATCCTTGCTGAAGAGCTGATCGAGCGCTTCCATGATGCCGACGCTGCTGCTAATGCGCACAAGTCAGCGGGCAACGTACTTGCTGATGGCGAGCTGCCAGTTGACCTGCCAGAGGTGACGTTGGAGTTAGAAGGCGCGGATGCGTTATTTATCACGCAAATATTGAACCAAGCAGCCCTTGCCAAAAACAACTCAGCAGCCAAAGACATGGTCAAACGCGGCGCAGTAAAAGTAGATGGCGAAGTGGTCGATGCAGGCTTTAGCTTAACCTCAGGTCAGACAGTGGTTATCCAAGCGGGCAAAAAAGCCTATGCAAAAGTGACGGTGGCCTAATATAGTAGATTCAATTTAAAAATGTTATAGCGCTACTGGTATAAATTTTCCTTGCGTGCTGTATACACAGAGGCTGCGCAACATTCATCCCAGTAGCGCTTTGGAAATTATGACAGTTTTGTTTTCAACTGACTATAAGTGGCTGGAAACAAGTCACTGAAAACAAGGCACTGGGATAAACTATTGATATTTAAAACAAGGTCGACATGATGGTCGGCCTTATTTTTTTGTTAAGATAGTTTGGCGACATACTAGGACATGCAGATGACAGACAATAAAATCCCTCAAGGCATCTACCGTCATTATAAAGGCAATCTCTACCAAGTCTTGCATACGGCGCAGCATTCAGAAACCGAAGAGCTACTAGTGATTTATCGTTGTCTGTACGGTGAGTATGGCGTGTGGGTACGACCATTAGCGATGTTTACTGAAACTGTTGAAGTTGATGGTAAGGAAGTAGCTAGATTTGAGCTGATGAAAGCGTTAGCTGATTAGTTCGAAATAGAAAGGCTGAATAGAAGCTCTTGAGTAGAAGCTTAAGAGACGCTGTCGTGGGCTGGGTTTTTGACCCAGATTTTTACCATATCGCCTATAGCTCATTTTCCAAAAATCCCTTCAATGCTTTATAAAAGCCAATCGGCTCATCCATCGGTACCGCATGACCAGAGTGCGGCAATATGATTTCTGTGGCGTTGGGTAGCATCTGCGTCACCTGCTGCTGCCACTTAGCGTCATAGAGCTGTGAGCGACCGCCGATTAAGTTCACGACTGGAATGGTGACTTTTTCTATCACCGCCCGAAAATCGTACTCCAGATTTAAGTATGCTTGCAAACAGCACATCTTATGCTGCCAAATGCGGTGATCATAGAGAGCAAGCTTAGGATCGTTCTTATAAGTCATCGCTTGTATAAACGCTTTTGAGCGTCTGCGGTTGACGGATAGTAAGGAAAACTGTCGCTCGACATCAGTGACGCGGCGCTTGAGCGCAAAGGGCAGGTGGGTAAAACTCTCGAGCTGAATATACGGCAGCGTCATATTCACCACCTCATGAAAGACTGCAAACACCTCGCGCTGCCGCGTACCAAACAAACCGCCTTGCCAGTCAGGCTGGTTATGAATCGCAGGGCTTTGGTCGATGTTTAAATAACGACTGACTCTTGCGCTGCCATAACGCGAAAAATACGCCCACATCACTTGTGCACCCATCGAGATGGCGGCGACGGGCAATGCGTCTATGTTGCGTGCCAAACAAATTTGCTCAATGACGACATGGAGATCATCGGCGTATTGCCGCAAAAAATCAAACTCACTCAGCTCGATATCCTTTGCGGCACCAAACCCGCGTAAATGTGGCAGATAAAACGTATAGTGACCGAGCAAAGGCAGGATAAATGGCAAAAACTCACGTGCATCCATCCCGTACGCATGGAGCAGGAGCACCGGCTTGCCGTGGCCGATAACTGACATGGGTAGCAGCGTGCCTTTTGCCACCTCGATGTTTTTTGTATGCAGCTGATACTGATTGAACAAAGCAGGGCGCGGCACAGCAAATAGGTTGGTTTTCATCAGGTATGATACCTTGTTGCAGAGCAGGGCATCGCGCTGACGCAAACGTTTTGCCACTGATAAAACCCTGCTATATTAAAACAATTAAACTGACCATAGCATAAAAAATGCCTAGCGGTAATAGCGGCGAGCAGGTTAAGGGATGAGCGGCCGATCAATGATTATCAATGACATAAAGGGAGAGTGTGTGAGCAAATCGACGTTAGCCTTGCTTGATAGTAGTTTGTATCCACAGCGCTGGCAGCAGCAAACTTTTGCGACCCCGCAGGCGCTACTAGTTGCGATGCTAAGCGCAGAGAGCAGGCCTGATGCTCGGGATTTTACTCAACAGTTATTAGCCAATGAGGTGTATCAGGACTGGATTAATAGCAGTGTGTTTGGCCGCTATTTGCATCGGAACTTTACCGCTTTTTATCGGCAAAACGAGGACAGCTTTAATACCGATATGCCCGCATTATTTCGCCGTGAGCTGACGCGGCATGCGCAGTATTTACCGCTGGGGCAAGTGCTGTTTTTTGCAGGTGATATGCCAAAGCGGGTACGACAAACCAAGTTGCTAACCACCACGGTCAATCCTGCGACTGCTATCATCGATGCGCAGCCAAGTAGCCGTGCTGAGCAACCTGCACAGACGGTAGTCAATCAGCTAACTATAGTAGGCAAGCAAGTTATGGGCTTTCCGATACGCCATAATAAGCGTACCAGCGAGCGCACCCGTAATGAAGTGCTCATACTGGATTTTAGAGATTTGCGCTTGGTGAATGAAGAGGTAATCGAGACAAGCGAGATAAAAAAAAGCAATATAGCCGAGACTATATTGCTTCGTTATTATGAATTACGCTAACTACAATAATTACGGCTATTTTGACATCGCTTGAGCTTGCAGGCTTACTTTTTATAGTTAGTCTTTTATAGTCAGTCTTTAGCAATCGTCAAACCATTATAAGTTTGCGCCACTGGCATCACTTCCAAGCGATTGACATTGATATGGGCGGGCGATCCAATTAACCACAATAAAATATCGCCGATATCCTCACCGGTCATGGTTTTAAAGCCGTCATAGACTTTGGCCGCTTTCTTATCATCGCCATGATAGCGCACGTTCGAAAACTCAGTGCCCGCGACATTACCTGGTTCAAGATTGGTGACGCGCACCTGCGTACCGACTAAGTCCGCGCGCAGATTTAAGCTAAACTGTTTGACAAAGGCTTTGGTCGCGCCATAGACATTACCGCCAAAATATGGCCAACTGCCAGCGATAGAGCCGACATTGATGACATAACCGCTGTCGCGTGCCACCATCGCAGGTAGTACAGCGTGGGTCAGCGCCACCAGACCTTTGATATTGGTATCGAGCATACGCATCCAGTCATTGAGATCTGCCTCATGGGCAGGCTCAGTGCCGAGCGCTAGCCCAGCGTTATTTACCAAAACATCGATGTGCTGAAAGCCAGCCGGCAAGTCAGCAATGATTTGCGGGATAGACGCTGTATCACTGACATCCATGACCACCGGCAAAAACGCCTCGCCCAATGTAGCTGCCAGTGCATCAAGCTTATCGCGGCGTCTGGCACAACCGATCACTTGGTGACCGCCTGCGACCAAACGCTCTGCCAGCGCCTTACCAAACCCTGCACTTGCTCCTGTGATCAATACGTTCATGTTATGTCCTTATAAGTGATATCGTATGTGGCTTTTGTGATATGAATGGTGCGCTGTTTTGTGGCAGCTTGCGCTTATCTATTAAATAGCTGTTTACCAAAGATTTTATCGCCAGCATCGCCAAGACCTGGGATGATATAGCCGTGCTCATCTAAATGGCTGTCTAGCGCCGCTGTAAAGATGGTCACATCAGGATGTGCTTCGTTGACCAAACGCACCCCTTCAGGAGCCGCTACCAATACCAACGCCTTGATATTGGTACAGCCGTTTTTCTTTAGCATCTCAATGGTTGCGACCATCGAACCGCCTGTGGCTAGCATTGGATCAATGATTAGGGCAGGGCGCTTGTCCATGTGGCTGACGAACTTTTCAAAGAAAGGCACAGGCTGCAGAGTCTCTTCGTCACGTTGTAGACCGACGACCGAGATTTTAGCGGTTGGAATCAGGTCGAGTACACCATCTAGCATGCCAATGCCGGCACGTAAGATAGGTACGATGGTTGCCGTCTTACCGATGATTTGCTCACCTGTGATTTCACCACACCAGCCTTCCATTGGGAAGGTCTCAATTTCAAAATCACGGCTTGCTTCGTACGCCATCAAGCGCGCAAGCTCTTTGGTTAATGTACGAAATTTATAAGTGCTACAGTCTTTTTCGCGCATTAGGCTGAGTTTATGACGGACTAGCGGATGATCGATTACAGTAATTTTTAAGTCACTCATAAGTACTCTCTTGGTTTTGGCTTGGTTTTGGGTCTGATGCTTGCGCAGTCGCTGCGGTTGCCATTAGTATAAAAGATACAAACACTTACCACACGTTACCCCGCCTTTAGCGCATCCACAGTAAGCTTAGCCTGCCTAACAACCGCGCCTAGAGCTTTTATCTCTTGACAGCACGATTCTCTTTGACTACATAAATGGCGACATATATAGAGTTATCACAACATGCTTACCGCGCAAAATATTATCAACAAAGTTGAATTGTTATGGTAAGCGGCCACGTATTGAGCGCATCAATGAGGATGCTATGTTGTATTAAATCGACTATGTTTTACTATTATGGATGACTATATGACGTCAGGGTCGGTGAAGTAGTGTTTAGGCCTGCTATGATACCAAAAAAACCGCTTTTTTGATGAAGAATCTTATGACCAATCAACCAACTAGCAACCAGCACCCCATGTCTCATACAGAAATCGACGCAGCATTGTCAAAAGACGATGCTTTAGAAGTAGAAACCCATCCGTTTGCCCCAGTACTGCCTGCAAATGCCAATGTAATGATGATGGGCACGTTTCCACCGACCGCTGATAAATGGGCAATGCGTTTTCACTATCCAAACTTTTATAATGATATGTGGCGTATTTATGGCGGCGTGTTTTTTGACGATATTGATTACTTTAGAGTAGAGGGCGAAAAGCGTTTTGATCCTGAGCGTATTCGTGACTTTATGTTTGATCGCGGTATTGCCTCGTGCCCGACGGTGAAGCAAGCCATTCGTGAGACCGGAAATGCGTCGGACAAACACCTAACCGTCGTTACCCCAGTGGATTTAGATAATATCTTGCTGCAAGTACCAAAGGTTAAGACGCTCTTTACCACTGGCGGCAAAGCAACTGAGGTCTTGCTAAGCCTACTAGTGGAGCCACCCGCCAAATCCAAGCATCCGAAGACCAATCAAAGCATGCAGTATCCTTATCATTGGCAGCATCATGACAAAGACCCTGCCGTCAAAGAGCTGACCTTATATCGTCTGCCCTCCACCTCACGCGCTTATCCTTTGGCGCTAGACAAAAAAATCGCCGCCTATAAAGCTTTTTTTGAAAAAATGGGCAAGCTATAAAGGATGCATAAAGAAGCATAGATAGAATAACGTCGTCTGAGAACCAAGAGGGCTAAACGCTAAAGCAGAGTAATTGAGATTAAAGTAGAGAAATTGAGATTAGCGGTAAATTATTTCCCCTGTTAACTGTTTGATATATATCAAGTATCAATCATCATGCCAAATAATCTCTTAATTAATAAGTCTGGCCCCTTGACCCCCACCCAAATACGCGTATAATGCCACCCAGTCGAAAGGGAAGGCGGATCAGAAAGTGGTTTTCCACTGACTAACACATTAATAGCGCAGCTATTAAGTAATTATCTAGCCTACTAAATTAATTTAAAATAAGATAATTTATCTCTTGACAACTTATTTAAAACGTCTATAATACGCACCTCATCAGGACGAGCCAAGCATTACTAGGGTAAATTACATAGTAACAACGCAGCGAACCTTGAGAAACAAATTAAATAAAAAAGCTTGACAAACCAAATCGTTATGATATGATAGTCGGCTCGCTAATAACGATAAGCACATTGCTTGGTTATTAGATATATAACTCTTTAACTGGACGACAGTGAAGAGACACTATTTAAAAGCACAACTAAAGAACAACTTGTGTGGATTTTTGCTGATATAGAATGCTAAAAAATAAAGTTGGTTTTGACTTCTTTTCGGGAGTTAATTCTAACTATAAAAATTATCATTTACTCAGCAGAAAAACTCAAAGTTAATTCATTACGAACATAATTTTAAGCGATT
>NZ_MRYB01000080.1:0-445 GCF_001921755.1 Psychrobacter sp. Rd 27.2
ATTTACAAACCTAATAGTAGTTGGTGATTACAGTTAGCTCCTCCCTCTTCACTTTTTCATAAAAATTTTCTAGTCGATTTTCTTAAGCCGTTTATTTTTCGTTCAAGCTTTTTAAGATATTTATCTTGAACCATTTCAAGAATGGTTTGGCTTATTTAGTTTTTATAACCTGATCTTAAAGTTACAGACGTTATGTATCCTGCCTTTGGGGTTACGGTTTAATAGCTAACTAGATGGAAGGATGATCGGCCTATACTTCTATCAGTACGCGAACCGCCTATTCTTTAATCTTGGACTGTTAAGTCTCTTATACTCTAGAATAGCTTTAACCTAAACTACAGAGAAAAAAACTTAATGGGCTGCTGACTTTTTTATTACTTTGAATGAAAGATTTGTCCTTTATTGTTGAAGCTATAAAGATATGTTTTATGCATGATAGGTTCTT
>NZ_MRYB01000081.1:0-442 GCF_001921755.1 Psychrobacter sp. Rd 27.2
TTTGTAATGGTTAATTTGCCCGAGCTGCTCGATGACGGTAGTCAAAAAATCATAATCACCCACCGACACGCCAGCGGTCGAGATTAGCACATCACAGTCTTGCACGGCTTCATTAATAGCAGCCGTGGTCTTATCCAAATCATCAGGGATAATGCCGTAGTCGCGAATGGTAATCGGCAAATCAGCCAGCAAAGTCTTTAACGTTGGGGTGTTGGAGTTGTATATTTGTGCCAGACTTGTCAGCGCATCACCGACAGCCACCAGCTCATCGCCTGTTGCCAGTAGCCCGACGATAAGCGGCGCAAAGACGCTGACTTGGCTGATACCTAAGCTTGCAAGTAGGCTAATATCAGCAGGGTTTATGCGCTTACCGACTGTCAATACCGCTTCACCTGCCTCTATCTCTTCGCCTTGCCGGCGAATATTGCTATCCACTTTGGCC
>NZ_MRYB01000082.1:0-433 GCF_001921755.1 Psychrobacter sp. Rd 27.2
TCCTAATCTCAGCTACTATGCCTTTACCGCCACGCCGAAGCCAAAAACCATTGAGCTGTTCGGCCGTCTGCCTAACCCTGACTTGCCCGCCGCCAGCGATAACCTACCAGCTGCTTATCATGTCTATTCTATGCGCCAAGCGATCGAAGAAGGCTTTATCTTAGATGTGCTCAAGAACTACACCAACTACAAAGTGATGTATCAGCTCACTCAAAAGCTGGCTAGCGATGACGATGAAGTCGATGCTCGCCGCGCTAAAATTAAGCTGAATAATTGGGTGCGACTGCATGAGCACAATATCGCGCAGAAAGTTAAGATCATCATTGAGCACTTTAACGACAACATCAAAGGCTTACTCGGCGGGCAAGCCAAAGCCATGGTCGTGACAGGGTCGCGTAAAGAAGCGGTACGCTATAAGCTGGCGTTTGATGAC
>NZ_MRYB01000083.1:0-431 GCF_001921755.1 Psychrobacter sp. Rd 27.2
AAAGGCATAAAAATATCAATACGCTATAAAACAGCACTGCCAAAATTGACAAGAACGAACTTGATAGCGTTAATCGCTGTCATAACTAATTGCAAGGTTAGGTCTAATTAGCCGAAAGACAGCAACCGCACCCTTAGCTGTCAGCGCCTTGCTCTTTTTTTTCTTTAAGGGTGTGAGGGTGCAAATGTGAGTTTAATAGACAGGCTTATAGAGCCTACGAAAGACTATATTAGTTTTAGAGATTTTATCTGTCATCTATCAGGGCTTAATAATCAGCCAGTTTATGAGGTAGCCACTTATTTATTACATCATGATTTATCTGATAAAGACTTTTACTATATTGATGGGGACTACAAGATAATAAAGGCTGATTTTGATGATAAATCTATAAAGCATTTTTTGACTGAAATTCAAATGTCAGTGATCTGGGG
>NZ_MRYB01000084.1:0-428 GCF_001921755.1 Psychrobacter sp. Rd 27.2
ATGTTCCTCTGACATGGGGGATTTAGTAAATATATTAAAACTGAATGGAATAAATCCTAAAAAAAGCATGGATTATATGACTGAGCTATTATGTACAGGCACAGGTGGTATTTTTCAAACTAGCTATGAAGATATTTTTATTTTAGATACCCATACATATATTAAAATCGACAATGGAAAAGTGAGTTTTAAGAATTCAGGAACAGAATGTATTATTTTCGATAATAAATACAACTTAGAAGATGCTAGAGACGAGATCCAGAGTAATGTTAATTCTATTTTAGACTGTAAAGAGGTCATGAAAATAGCTCATATAACAGGTGGTTATGACTCAAGATTAGTCTTTGCTGCTTTAGAGTCTGAATCAGCAAAAGAATATAACCACGATAATCTTTATTATGCTTGCCATGGACATCGTTAGCTATTGG
>NZ_MRYB01000085.1:0-426 GCF_001921755.1 Psychrobacter sp. Rd 27.2
TGCGCTCAAGCACGCAGGCTATGACATCATTGATCGTCATATCACGACACAAGATGAGAATACATTGGTCAAAGAGACGCTTGGGGTCAAGACCACACCGCAGACCTTTATTGATGGCAAGCGTGTTGGCGGCAATGATGATCTGCAAGTATTTTTGGGTAATCACGAACCCGAGACAGACGACGACACCACATATGCACCCATTATTGCGATATTTTCTGTCACCGCGCTGATGACGTTGGCATTATGCTGGGCATTTGCCGTTACTGTCTTGTCAATACAGGCGCTTATGTGGTTTGTCGCGCTCTCCATGTGTGTATTGGCGATTAAAAAGCTTGAGGATTTAGAAGGGTTTACCACTGGGTTTTTGGGCTATGATTTGCTCGCGCGCCGCGTGGTACGCTACGCCTATGTGTATCCGTTTTT
>NZ_MRYB01000086.1:0-421 GCF_001921755.1 Psychrobacter sp. Rd 27.2
GTATAAACGATGATCAGGTTCTATTTAGAAAGTGGCGCGATTGCGGCATTGACGACACACGAGGGCAAAACTACTCACAGCTGGTAGCGCTAAATCCCGACTATCCGCCCCTTGATAGTCGGTTTACTACGTTTGAGGTTTGCGGGGTCGCCACCGAGCACAGAATAAAACTAAAATAAGCTGCGAGCGCTTATACTGATTCTGTCAATGATTGATCGTTGTCGATTGCCAGAGCATCATCGGTGATAAGCATCATATGTACAAAAAAACGCAATAATGGTGAAAACTTCCATGCACTTTTATTGCGCTGAGACTCTCGATTATCTGGCGTGGCAATACCAATATGTATGGTACTGATATCTGCTTTATGAATACGCCTGATCTTATCATCTGCAATACCGGCTACTTTTGACTGCTCCTC
>NZ_MRYB01000087.1:0-420 GCF_001921755.1 Psychrobacter sp. Rd 27.2
AACACACCAGATAACTTCGCTGGTGAAATTAACTTTACCATCACGGGTACCACCACCGAGACAGTATCTGGAGACAGTGTGACTCATGATACCAAAGACGTTTCTATTCTAGTGACCCCCGATGCTGCCGATGGCAATATGAGCAATCCTCAAGTCGTTGCCACTGAAGATTTGTGGGCGACAATTGATTTTGAGTCAGCATTTACAACCACAGATCAAGGCAGTTTAACTGAAGGTCAAGAAGTGCTTGAGAGTATCACGCTATCAGCAACTGATCTAACGGCTAAAGACGTCATATTACGTGTTGACGGTATTGAAGTAGACTTAACAACTAATCCACCACCAACTTTGACATTTACGCCCGATCAGACAATCGAGATTATGTACGATGAGGATAAACGCCATAGCGATGATGATGTC
>NZ_MRYB01000088.1:0-419 GCF_001921755.1 Psychrobacter sp. Rd 27.2
CATTGGTGTCGATCGCTAGATATACGTCTAAGACAAATGGGTGTCAGTCAAACACGCCCCAGTCGTAGTGAGGTATCAGTGGATAGATTTGGGAGACATGATGCTGAAGATAAGCCAATGGTAACGGCTGCACATCTGGCGTTTAATCTGGCCTTACCAACAGAATCTAAAGGTACAAGGCAGTTGTCTTCAGCACAGAGAGACAATCTACCGTGGCTGCGCAAACTCTTTGAAAAAGGGGTAGCTGGATTTTATGCTACGGTTCTGTCAAATCAATGTTATAGAGTAAGCTCGGGGAAAGTGCTTAAGTGGCAAATAAGTGATAAAAGCTTAGGTATGGATAATATCCTTCCTAATATGAAGACGGACATCATCATTGATAATATCGACTCAAAACATCGCATCGTTATCGATACTAA
>NZ_MRYB01000089.1:0-418 GCF_001921755.1 Psychrobacter sp. Rd 27.2
GCTTTCATATAATTCTACTTCACCATCAAAAGGGGCATCAGCTTATAATGAAAGATAGTGATCTATAACAAGCCTGATTTTATGATAAAAAAGTGCAGCCGTTTTAGGCTAAATATCCAGCAAATTTGCGGCTGCTCTAACAATAACTTCAGCCGCGAAAAACTCTAAGAGCGTAAGATTGACTTAGTTTACAATGAGTTACCCTCATAAAAGCAGTTGAGCACAATGTTAATCTAACACAGCCCTAACATTTTTATAAAAATAATTATTAGTGTCTCTCCTCCAGTATTCACTCAGAGAAAAGCCGCCGTTAAGCTTATCGAAAAATATAGTTTTCCATGAAAACATTGTTACAACTAAAGGATAGTAAGTCTTTCAAAACATGATGAGCGGGCTATAAAGAAGATAGACGGTATGA
>NZ_MRYB01000009.1:0-123876 GCF_001921755.1 Psychrobacter sp. Rd 27.2
GTGCGCTTAACCTTTGCTATTGCTAACTTGTCCATAAATAAGTCCCTTTTTCGTAAACTTATTTTAGGACGGGACAGCATCATAAAAAAAGCCCTCACACTTTATGTTGAGGGCCTTTTATTGAGAGGTGCTTTACCAGATACCGCCTATTTAGCAAAGATAGCGGTCACATCGTCTTTATCGAACGGATAGATCTCACCGCAAAAACCGCAGTCCATCTCAAACGTCCCGCCTTGCTCTTCGATGATATCTAACGCTTCTGCTTCACCGATTTGCTCGATGGCTGTCTCGCACTTTTCGCGTGAGCAAGTACAGCCAAATGATAACGCCACAGGCTCAGGTGCCACGATGTTTTCTTCATGATACAAGCGGTATAAAATCTCGCTGGTATCGAGTGTGGTCAGCTCTTCTGCTTTTAGCGTACGCGTAAGGACGCTTAAGCGCGGCCATAGGTCATCATCGATGCCGGCGTCTTGGTTTTGCTCGACCTCGTAGGTTTCCTCAGCGGTACGTGGCAACATTTGTACCAAGATACCCCCAGCTTGTAGACCATCTGATGCCAAGTTGATCAGCGTTGGAATCTGCGCGGACTGCTTTTGATAGTGCGCCAAGCAGTCTGCCAAATTGTCATGACTACGCTCGACGATACCTTGGTAAGAGTCGCCGCCGTCAGGCTGGATATTGATAAACAATACGCCTTGACCCATCGCGCCAAGCTCGGCAAAAGCGTCTTTGGCTGTGATCATGCTCTCCCACGCTTGTGCTTGCGCGTCGGTGTCGGCTTTCCAGCTGGCAAGCGCACGGATGATGCCGTCTTGGTCACACTCCGCCATCGCCCAATTGAGCAGGCTTTCAGGGTCTGAGGACTGCAGCTGGATAGACAGCCGGCCGTTGATTTTGACAGTGCTGATCAGCAAGCTTGCCGCTGTCATCATCTCGCCCAATAAGCGTTTGATCGCTTCAGGATAGGGCTTTTGGGCAATCGTGGTCGCATAGCTGCGCGATAGACGCACCACATCACCGCGTACAGGCGAGTCTTCAATAAAAAAGCGCTGGCGAATGTCGTTGTAGCTGGTGGTTTGGGTGTCAGTATTTGGTGCTTGAGTATCTTGAGTCATAACTGGCTTATGTCATTGAGAAGTTGCTAACTTTATGGGGATTGTTGCGTATTTATCAATCTTATCAATTACCCTTGATGGCCGCCGCGGGCTAGATGGGTAATCGCCAAAAACCATCATTCTATATTTTGCGCAAAAAAGTTTACCGCCCGTTGCAATTTTGTTGTACAGTAACATTAAGTTGCATTGTGATAAACAATAGCAACAACGACAAGGATGCATGACAACCAGTCAGTCGATAGAGGGTGATTTATAGACCCTTTATCGTCCAAGCACTCGTTTAATTTAGTGATAATGTGATAAAAAGGATGTATCTCATGAGCTATCTATCTTCCAAACCTTTCTCTAAGGGCTTGACCCTAGCGGCCTTTATGGCGTTTGGCCTCGCTGGGTGTAATAACAGCAACCAAGCGACCAATGAGGCAGCGCCTGCCGATGAGGCGGGTACCGCGACCAGTGGAGCAAACGGCACGCTACAAAAAATCAAAGACTCAGGCACCATCGTGGTCGGTCACCGTGACTCTTCTATTCCTTTTTCTTATATCGCGGACGACCCAAATCAGCCGATAGGCTATGCCCACGATCTAGAGATGAAAGTCGTCGAGGCCGTCAAACAAAGGCTCAATATGCCTGATCTTAATGTCCGCTATAACCTTATTACCTCGCAGACGCGTATTCCTTTGGTACAAAACGGTACTGTGGACTTTGAGTGTGGCTCAACCACCAACAACGAAGAGCGCCAAAAGCAAGTGGCCTTCTCCAATGGTTTTTTTGAGATTGGGACGCGTCTGTTGACCAAAAAAGACTCCGGTATCAATGACTTTGCCGACTTAAAAGGCAAGACGCTAGTCACCACCGCTGGCACGACATCAGAGCGCTATATCCGTCAATATAATGACGACAATCAGATGGACACCAACATCATCTCAGCAAAAGATCATGGCGAGGCGTTCTTGATGTTAGAAAACGGCCGCGCTGACGCTTTTATGATGGATGATGTGCTGCTCGCTGGTGAAAAAGCCAAAGCCAAAAACCCAGATGAATGGGTCATCGTCGGTGAGCCGCAATCGTTTGAGATCTATGGCTGTATGATGCGTAAAGACGACCCTGAGTTTAAAGCGGTGGTCGATGAAGCCTTGGCCAATGTCTTTAGCTCAGGCGAGATCAATAGCATCTATGATAAGTGGTTCTTGAACCCAATCCCGCCAAAAAACGTCAATCTCAACTTTGAGATGTCTGACAACCTAAAGGCATTGATTGCCAACCCGCACGATGGTGCGCAGCCAAAAGCGGCGCCAGCACAGTAATCGTTGTCCCAAACCCTAGCTGGCCTATGCGTACGTCATGTGTTGTTTGACGCATAGGCTTTTTTATCGCTGCTTGGAGAGTGGAGAGACAACCATGAATTATAGCTGGAACTGGGGTGTGCTGTTTGAGCAGACCGGTATCGGTAGCGAGCTGTATATCCATTGGATGATTACCGGTCTTGGCTGGCTGCTACTGATTGGCAGTATCGCTTGGGCCATCGCCATGATCGTCGGCACCATCTTAGGCATCATGCGCACGTTGCCGAGCAAGACGGCGCGAGCGATTGGTACCGCTTACGTGACGTTTTTTCGTAATATACCATTACTCGTACAGCTGTTTTTTTGGTTTTATATCGCCCCTGGTTGGCTGACACCAACGATACAAGAATGGTGGTATAAAGACCTGTCGCCCAATACCTCTGCCATGCTCTCGGCGAGTATCGGTTTGGGGCTGTTTACGGCCGCCCGTATCGTCGAGCAGGTGCGCACGGGTATCGAATCGCTACCAGATGGCCAAGTCAACGCCGCCTATGCGCTTGGCTTTAGCATCCCGCAAGTCTACAAAGAAGTCCTACTACCGCAAGCCTTTCGTATCATCTTGCCGCCGCTCAGCTCTGAGCTGACCAACTGTTTTAAAAATGCCTCAGTCGCTTCGCTCGTTGGGGTGATGGAGCTGATTAGCCAAACCAAAACCATCAGTGAATACACGCAAAACAGCATTGAGATCTATACCTACGCGACGATTATCTACTTGGTATTTAACTTGTCCTTAATCGCGATAATGGGACTGATCGAGCGCAAACTGCGCGTGCCTGGGCTGATTGCAGGAGGTCAAAAATGAATATGATGACTGAGCTTGCCACCGCTTATCCCGGTTTGATGGGTGGCATGCTGACCACGCTTAAGGTATTGTTTTTGGCGATTTTGGGCGGTATCAGTTTGGGGACGGTACTGGCGCTGATGCGTTTATCGGGTATCAAAGTGCTTGAGATACCAGCAAAACTGTATGTGAATTATTTTCGCTCAGTGCCCTTGCTGCTGGTGCTTTTGTGGTTTTATTTTGCCGTGCCGATGATTTATTTTTGGATCGTGGGTAAGTATCTACAGCTCGATGCGGCGTTTGCCTCTTGTGTGGTGGCCTTTATGATGTTTGAGGCGGCGTATTTTTCCGAGGTGGTGCGTGCTGGCATTCAATCGATCGGCAGCGGGCAGGTCAATGCCGCCAAAGCGCTGGGCATGACTTATGGGCAGACCATGCGTTTGGTTATCTTGCCGCAAGCCTTTCGCAAAATGCTGCCGCTGATTTTGCAGCAGTGTATTATTTTATTCCAAGATACGACGTTGGTGTTTGCCATTGGTTTGACGGATTTTTTCCGCGCAGCCTACGTGCGCGGTGAGCTGATGGGGCTGCTGACGCCTTATATCTTGGGCGCTGGTGCGGTTTATTTTGTCATTAGCTTGAGTGCGTCTATGGGCGTGCAGCAGCTACAAAAGCGTTTGCGGTTCTGACACACCCTAAACTGCGCGGTCGCGGTTGACGAAATTTTTAAACAATGATTATTAAGATAATGTGGTTAGGAGCCAGTAATGAACAATGCTGATATGTATGTAAATGCCTTTGGCGGGCTGGTCACCAATAATGGTCATGCCAGTGATGAGATGGTCATTGAGATGGCAAATGTCAGTAAGTGGTATGGCGACTTTCAAGTGCTGACTGACTGCACCGCCCATGTGCATAAAGGCGATGTCGTCGTAGTTTGCGGGCCATCGGGTAGTGGCAAATCAACGCTGATTAAGACGGTCAACGGGCTTGAGCCTTTTCAACAAGGCGAGATTATGGTCAATGGTGTCTCTGTTGGCGCGGCCAAAACCAACTTGCCCAAACTACGTAGCCGTGTCGGTATGGTGTTTCAGCATTTTGAGTTGTTTCCGCATTTGACCATTATCGACAATTTAACCGTCGCGCAAATCAAGGTGCTGGGCCGTAAAGAGTCTGAGGCTAAACAAAAAGCCATGGCTTATCTAGATCGCGTGGGGCTGAGTGCGCAGGCACCAAAATATCCTGCTGAGCTATCAGGCGGTCAGCAGCAGCGCGTGGCGATTGCCCGTGCATTGGCGATGGACCCTGTGGCGATGCTGTTTGACGAGCCAACCTCGGCGCTTGATCCTGAGATGATTCAAGAGGTGCTTGATGTGATGGTCGAGCTGACTCGTGATGGCATGACCATGATGTGTGTGACCCATGAGATGGGCTTTGCCAGTCAGGTCGCCAATCGCATTATTTTCATGGATGAAGGTCATATCGTCGAAAATTGTAGCAAAGATGAGTTTTTTGAAGGGGCAAAAAGCGCGCGCGCCCAGCTGTTTTTGTCCAAGATTTTAAATCATTAATAGCAAGGTTTTTGCTGCTACTTTAGCGCCTTGATGTAGAGACTGTTCAATGAGCCCTAAGTATTTGCCAAAAAGCGTCTATGAATTTAGGCGCTTTTTTTTGGTTTTTTTGGCTATAACGATCCAGTAGCGGGGGATAAGCAAGTAGATGAGTGCATGACTGTTTACTGCTACAATAGCGCTCAAGATACCGACAATGAAAAGTTTATACATTATATTGGAGCTATTATGAGCATAGAAAATGCCGACACCCTCGCAAACTCAAAAAACCCCGCCAATGCTGAAAACCCTTTACATACTGAAAACCCCGCGCCAGCGGAAAACCCTGCGTCAGCGGAAAACCAAGGCATCGTTATCGTTGGTGCCGGCTTGGCAGGTTGGCACGTCATCGATGCCATTCGAGCAAAAGACAAAGACGTCGCCATCACTCTTATCACTGCGGATAATGGTGATCGTTATCATAAGCCAATGCTGACAATGGCTATTAGCCAAAACAAGCGGGCGGCAGATTTGGTACGTGCGACTGGCGCTGACGCTGCCAAAGCGGCAAACGTCAATCTGCTGGCCAACACGCAGGTCACGGATGTTGACGCTACTACGCAGCAGTTGCAGCTGGTCTCTGCCCTGCGCTCTGACCCTGTTTATACCAATTATGCCACCATCAGCTATGACAAGTTGGTACTGGCGATGGGCGCGCAGCCGATTTTTCCAAAGAGCCTGCCGGAGGATTTGGTGTGGCATGTCAATCATATTGAGCGCTTTGGGCAGCTACAAGAAAAGCTGGCAGCAGGCAGTCAGCATGTTGCCATCGTTGGCGCTGGTATGGTGGGGACAGAAATCGCCGAAGATTTACTCAAAGCTGGACATAAAGTGACCTTGATTGATTTAAATGACGCGCCTTTATCACAAATGCTACCAGCAAAAGCGGCCGCTCGTATCGCGGCGGCGGTCCAGTCCCAAGGTATTCACTTTTTGGGTGGTTATCAAGTATCGGGTGTCACGCGTCAGGAGGACGGCAAGCTACAAGTCCGCTATGCGCCAGTGGCAGACAGTGCTGGCAGCGCGGCCGCTCAGTCCTCCGAGCCTTTGGTCGTCGATCATGTGATTGCCAGTACTGGCCTCACGGTTGATGCCAGACTGCCCACTGCGGCAGGGGTGGAGTTCGATCGCCGGACTGGTATCGTGGTGGATGCCACCACCTTACGTACGCAAGCGTCAAATATCTATGCCATCGGTGATTGTATGTCTATCAATGGCGTTGCCTGCCGTTATGTTGCCCCGCTGCGTGCGCAGGCGGCGACCATTGCCGATGATATCTTAGGGATGGCACATGACGGCTACGATCATAAACCGCCAATGATTCGCCTAAAAAATAAAGCCATCTCTGTTATGGCCACTGGCGTACCACAAGCGACAGGCAATTGGCAGGTAAAGACTGACACGGATGACGAATTAATCATGGAATTGCTAGATGATAACAATGACGTCAGTGCGACAGTAACGATTAAAGCGCCGCCAATGGTTAAATCTTAATCACCGCTTCATCGTTGCAAGTTTAACTTTTAGCTTTAATTTCTAGTTTTAGCTTTTCTCAAGAGCCAGCTGTGTAACAAATACGTAGCTGGCTTTTTTGCCGACAATAATCGCGGGTTTTTATGCTATCTTTTACTGGGCTAATATTTTTAGCGGTTAATTTAAATGATACATAATGTATTACTATTATTGACAGTTTCGTTTTAGGCGGTATAGTAGATGAATCATCTATGATAGATACTCAAGGAAGAAAAATTGGCCCACGGGCGGTTTTTGAGTAGAATAAAAAGCACAACGAAAGGACTCGTTATGACGCAACCTACTGCATTTGACCACATATTAAGCAACATCCCTACCGTAAATATGGGCGCGCGCTCAGCGAATGCGCCACTGACCCAAAGCTATGATAAAGGCCCTGATGTGCCGCTGATTGAGGCGACCATCGGCGACTTTTTTGACGCCATTGTTTCCAAATATCCAGAGCGTGAAGCGCTGGTCGTCCGTCATCAAAACATCCGCTGGACGTACCGCGAATTGCAGCAACATGTCAATCAGCTGGCCAGCAGTATGATCGAGATGGGACTGGAGATTGGCGATCGCATCGGTATCTGGTCGCACAACAACGCCGAATGGCTACTTATGCAGCTTGCCACGGCCAAAGTCGGCGTGATCCTCGTCAATATCAACCCGGCCTATCGTACCTTTGAGCTGCAATATGCGCTCAATAAACTCGGCTGCTCAGCACTCGTGCTTATGCGCCATTTTAAAAGCAGCGACTACGCTGGCCTTATCCGTGAGCTGTGCCCTGAGATTTACCATAAAGACTACACCCAGCTGGATTTGGTCGAGATTCCAACCATCGAACGTATCATTTGGATTGATGAGCCAGACTCTGACGAAACGTTTGGTTTTATGCAAAAATTCTCTGACTGGATGGCGGAAGGCGATGCCAACGATCCGCGCGTGGCCGAGCGTCAAGCACAGCTAAAAAACACAGACGCTATTAACGTTCAGTTCACCAGTGGCACAACTGGTACGCCAAAAGGCGCGACCTTAAGCCATCGCAATATCCTCAATAATGGCTACTTCATCGGTGAGGCGATGAACCTTACCTTCGAGGATAGACTGTGTATTCCTGTGCCGCTATATCACTGTTTTGGTATGGTGCTCGGCAATTTGGCCATCTTGACGCATGGCGGTTGTATCGTCTATCCCAATGATGGCTTTGAGCCTTTATCAGTCCTGCAAGCGGTCGAAGAAGAAAAATGTACGGGGCTGCATGGCGTACCGACGATGTTTATCGCCGAGCTTGATCATCCTGAGTTTGAAAACTTTGATTTATCGACCCTGCGTACAGGCATTATGGCCGGCTCTAGCTGCCCGATTGAGGTCATGCGCCGTGTCATTGATAAGATGCATATGAAAGAGGTGACCATCGCTTATGGCATGACCGAGACCAGCCCGGTTTCTTGCCAGACCAACGAGCACACGCCGCTTGAGAAGCAAGTCTCGACCGTTGGCTTGGTACAGCCTGCACTTGAGGTAAAAGTCGTCGATACCGAGACGGGTGAGATTGTGCCATTAGGGGAGACAGGAGAGCTGCTCACACGCGGCTACTCGGTGATGAAAGGCTATTGGGGCAGCCGTTTTAAAACCCGTGAAGCGATCCAAGATGGCTGGATGCATACTGGCGATTTGGCTACCATGGATGAGGACGGCTATGTCAAAATCGTCGGCCGTAGTAAAGACATGGTCATCCGCGGCGGCGAAAACATCTATCCGGTTGAGATTGAGAACTACTTATATCGCCATCCCAAGATTCGCGATGTACAAATCGTTGGCGTACCAGATAAGCGGTATGGTGAAGTGCTGGCCGCTTGGATTATTCCCAAAGAGCCGGGCTGCTTGAGTGAAGACGAGGTGCGCCAGTTTTGTAGTGAGCACATTGCTCATTATAAAGTACCGACTTATTATCGGTTTGTTGAAGAATATCCGATGACCATCACCGGTAAAATTCAAAAGTATAAGATTATCGAGCAGATGAAAGCAGAGCTGGGTTTAGACTAAGCGCACTTCTCGAGTACAAAACATCCACGACACCGGTGAGTGATATAAAAGACAAATGGCTGGCAAGCTATCGGTTAGCAGTCGTATAACCAGCAGTCACTATAAACCATACAATCAATCACTTGCACTTACGCAGCAAAGAAAAGGGATATCATGAGCACTATCATAACCAGTAAACTGAGTCCAAACGCCAGCGATTTTCAGCAAAACCGTGCCGCCATGCAAGAGATGGTCGATGACTTATATGTACACCTGCGTAAAGTCGCTCAGGGCGGCTCAGAGCGGGCGCGAGCCAAGCATTTAGCGCGTGGCAAACTGCTGCCACGTGAGCGAGTCGAGCGTTTGCTGGATGCCGGCACCGCATTTTTAGAAGTGGCTCCGATGGCGGCGCACGACATGTATGGCGAAGAGATACCCGCCGCGGGCGTGATTGCCGGTATTGGCCGTATCAATGGCACTGAGTGTATGATCGTCTGTAATGATGCTACGGTAAAAGGCGGCACCTATTATCCCATGACGGTCAAAAAACACTTGCGCGCGCAAGAGATTGCGCAAGAAAACAATCTGCCTTGCGTGTATTTGGTGGACTCAGGCGGCGCAAACTTGCCCAACCAAGATGACGTATTCCCTGACAAAGAGCATTTTGGCCGTATCTTCTTTAATCAGGCCAATATGAGTGCGGCGGGTATCCCGCAGATAGCGGTGGTTATGGGTAGCTGTACGGCAGGCGGCGCGTATGTACCGGCGATGAGCGATGAATCCATCATCGTCAAAGAGCAAGGCACTATATTTTTGGGTGGGCCGCCACTGGTAAAAGCAGCAACAGGTGAAGAGGTCAGCGCTGAGGATTTAGGCGGCGGTGATGTGCATACCCGTCTGTCTGGGGTGGTCGATCATTTGGCACAGAGCGACACGCATGCGCTATCGATTGCGCGTGATATCGTCAGTCACCTTAACCGTCCTGCCAAGCAAATTCCCAATCAAATCAAACCGCGTCCACCGCGCTACGATGCCAAAGAATTATACGGCATCATTCCGACCGATAAGCGTCAGCCCTTTGATATCAAAGAAATCATCGCTCGCATCGTCGATGACAGTGCCTTTGATGAGTTTAAAGCGCGCTTTGGCAACACGCTGGTCTGCGGCTTTGCTCATATCGAGGGCATGCCAGTTGGCATTATCGCCAATAACGGCATCTTGTTTAGCGAGTCGGCGCAAAAAGGCACGCACTTTATCGAGCTGTGCTGCAAGCGTAAAATCCCGCTGGTATTCTTGCAAAACATCACCGGCTTTATGGTCGGCCGTAAATACGAAAACGAAGGCATCGCCCGTCATGGTGCTAAGATGGTCATGGCAGTGGCCAACGCCAAAGTGCCGAAGTTTACCGTCATCGTCGGTGGTTCGTTCGGTGCCGGTAACTATGGTATGTGTGGCCGTGCTTATAGTCCGCGTTTCTTATGGATGTGGCCAAATGCGCGCATCTCTGTGATGGGAGGTGAGCAAGCGGCGTCGGTATTGGCCACCGTTAAGCGCGATAACTTCGAGCGTAAGGGCGAGACATGGAGTAGCGAGGACGAAGCGGCCTTTAAAGCACCGATTCGAGATATGTACGAAGCGCAAGGCCATCCGTATTATGCCACCGCGCGCCTGTGGGATGACGGGGTGATTGATCCTGCTGATACGCGTCAAGTGCTGGCATTGGGGCTAAGCGCCGCCTATAACGCTCCGATTGAAGAGACGAAGTTTGGGGTCTTTAGAATGTAGATTGGTACTATATTTTCGATGAGAAAATGCTTTGGTTTAAAATAAAAACTGGGTTACTAAGGCAGAGAACATTACGCAAAACTATCCGTAAAAAAAGACATGCAAAAGTTACTATAAAATATTGAGATAACCCTAATTGAGATAACCCTATATGAATAATTATAAAAGCCTATTGGTTGATATCGAACAGCACGTGGCGACGGTGACGCTAAACCGTCCTGAGATACGCAATGCCTTTAACGATGAAATGATTGCTGAGCTGACAGAGGTTTTTACCACGCTTGGCACTGATGATAATGTGCGAGTCATCGTGCTAGCAGCAGCAGGCAAAGCGTTCTGTGCGGGTGCCGATTTAAACTGGATGCGCGCCATGGCGGATTATAGCTATGAAGAAAATCTAGCCGACGCCGATAAACTCGCGCAAATGCTCAAAACCATTTATGAGTGCCCAAAACCAACCGTGGCTGCCATTCAAGGCGATGTCTATGCAGGTGGCATGGGTCTGGTCGCCGTCTGTGATGTGGCCATCGCGGTGAAGATTGCCAATTTCTGCCTCAGTGAAGTGCGTTTGGGACTAGCGCCTGCCACCATTAGTCCGTATGTCGTAAGAGCATTAGGGGCTAGGGCATCGCATCGCTACTTTTTAAGTGCAGAAGTGTTTGATGCCAAAAAAGCGCGTCAATTAGGCTTTATCCATGAGCGCGTCAGTGAGGAAGCGCTCGACGATGCGGTGGCAACGTTTTGTGCCAAAATGGTCAAAAACAGCCCCGATGCGGTGAAAACCTGCAAGCAGCTATTGCATGATATCGCAGGCGCGCCCATTAGCGACGAGCTGATCGCCGATACGGTAAAAGGCATCGCTGATATCCGCTCATCCACACAAGGTAAGGAAGGCGTGCAAGCGTTTTTGCAAAAGCGTAAGCCTGATTGGTTGACGGCAGATTAGCGACAAAAAACGATAGCCAAGCCGACAAATAAAAACGACAAGACACAGGGATAGTTATGTTTTCTAAAATTTTAATCGCCAACCGTGGTGAAATTGCCTGCCGTGTGGCCGCGACTGCCAAGCGCTTAGGCGTTCGTACCGTCGCTGTTTATTCTGATGCCGACCGCGGCGCCAAGCATGTCGCTGTCTGTGATGAAGCCGTTTATTTGGGTGGCTCATCGCCGAAAGACAGCTATCTAAAAGGCGATGCGATCATTGCGATTGCTCTCGATGTGGGCGCGCAAGCGATCCATCCGGGTTATGGGTTTTTAAGTGAAAACGCCGACTTTGCTCAGGCTTGTCAGGATGCAGGATTGGTGTTTATCGGTCCATCCGCTGATGCGATTCGCGCGATGGGCGGCAAGTCTGAGTCCAAGCGTTTGATGGAAGCGGCTGGCGTGCCATTGATACCGGGTTATCATGGCGACAATCAAGATGCCCAGTTTTTAAAGCAGCAAGCAGACAGCATTGGCTATCCTGTGTTGATTAAAGCCAGTGCCGGCGGCGGCGGTAAAGGTATGCGTATCGTCGAGCACAGCAGCGATTTTATCGAAATGCTAGACTCTTGTCGCCGCGAAGCAATCACCAGCTTTGGTAATGATCAGGTACTCATCGAAAAATACGCGCTAAAGCCGCGCCATATCGAAATCCAAATATTTGGTGATACGCATGGCAACTATGTGCATCTGTTTGAGCGCGATTGCTCAGTGCAGCGCCGCCATCAAAAAGTGCTAGAAGAAGCGCCAGCGCCAGGCGTCGATGCAGCGATGCGTGAAGCGATGGGGACAGCGGCGATTGAGGCGGCGCGTGCGGTCAGCTATGTCGGTGCAGGGACGGTTGAGTTCATCGTTGAGCAGCGCGAAGGCGAGATGAGCTTTTATTTTATGGAGATGAATACCCGCCTACAAGTTGAGCATCCAGTCAGTGAAGCCATTACCGGTGTCGATTTGGTCGAGTGGCAGCTCTTGGTCGCCTCCGGTCAGCCATTGCCAAAGTCGCAGGATGATTTGACGATTAATGGTCATGCGATTGAGGCGCGTATTTGCGCGGAAAACCCTGACAATGATTTTTTGCCAGCGACGGGTACACTCTTTACGTATCAAAAGCCTGAACACAGCACCTTTGATGTTACCGATGTACGTATCGACGATGGGGTACGCGAAGGCGATGTGATTAGCCCGTTTTATGACTCTATGATTGCCAAGCTTATCGTGCATGCGCCGACTCGCGAGCAAGCGTTAGCGAAACTCGATCGCGCATTGGCACAAACGCGCATCGTGGGCTTGCCAAATAACGTGGCGTTTTTGCGTTATATCTTGAATACAGAGTCGTTTAGTCAAGCCAATCTCGATACGGCGCTTATCGAGCGCGAGGCGGACGAGTTATTTGATCAGCATCCACTTGATTTATCGACGCTGGTTGTGACTGCTATCGCCCAGCAGTTGGCTAGTGAAGGCATGGCGCAAGACGCCGATCCGTTTAGTAAGCCGACAGGATTCCGTGCTTATAACGATTATACACGCTCGTTTAGCTTGGTTTATGATGAGCAAGCTTATAGCGCTCGTATTAGTCATTGGCACAACGCCACTGCCACTGCTGGCAAAAAAGGCACAGATAATCTGAGCAGCTTTACCCTAGTGATCGAAAAAGAAATCGCGAACGCTGACGAAACTGCCAATGCCAATGTCGCCGCGCCAACCGAAGCGGTATATGAAGGTGAGGTCAGCTACTCCAGCGATGACGCGCACAATCATACATTATGGCTCGATGGCGCACGTATCAATGCGCAGAGCTGGGTGAACTATGAAACCGTCTATGTGTTCACCGATCGTGGCCGTGACGAGATTACACTTGTCGATGTGATGGCGCATGTAGGCGAAGAGTCTGCGGCAGTCGGTAGCTTAAAATCACCGATGCCAGGGCAGGTCGTTGCCTTTAAAGTGGCTGTCGGCGATAGTGTAAAAAAAGGCGAGCCACTCGCCGTGATCGAAGCGATGAAAATCGAGCACACCATTACTGCACCCACCGATGGCGTGGTGGGAGAGTTGTTATTTGCAGCGGGCGATTCGGTGGCCGATGGTGATGAGCTGCTGCGTATTGATACCGAAGCTAGTGAAGTTTAAGGTAAGGACAATAAAAGGATAATAATCATGAGCCATTCGTATCCAGAGCACGTCACCATCGTTGATGTCAGCCCGCGTGATGGCTTGCAAAACGAAGCCATGACGGTACCGACGGCGGTTAAGCAAACGCTTATCAACGATTTAATCGCAGCAGGCGTCAAAAAGCTGGAAGCAACCAGTTTCGTCTCGCCAAAGTGGGTACCACAAATGGGCGACAACAGTGAGCTGATGACCGCGCTGGCAGATAGTAGGCGTGATGACGTTATTTATTCGGTACTGGTGCCCAATATGCGCGGCTTTGATAATGTTATCAATTACCGCCCTGATGAAATCGTTATCTTTGGTTCAGCTAGTGACACTTTTAGTCAAAAAAACATCAATTGCAGTATCGATGAAAGTATTGAACGTTTTGCACCCGTTGCCGCTGCGGCAAAAGCGCAGGGCATAAAGGTACGCGGCGTCATCTCTTGCACGGTCGGTTGTCCTTATGAAGGCGAGATTGACCCAAGCCAAGTGGCGTATGTCACCAAACGTTTGGTAGAGATTGGTGCTGAGCAGATTGGTATTGCTGATACGATTGGTGTTGGTACGCCGCTGAAAGTGCAGCGCGCCCTACAAGCTGCTTTAGAATATGCTGATATCAGCATGCTATCAGGGCATTTTCATGATACTTATGGTCAAGCCGTCAGTAATACCTTGGCCGCCTTACAGATGGGCGTCAGCGAATTTGATACCTCGGTTGCGGGTCTTGGTGGCTGTCCGTATGCCAAAGGTGCAACGGGTAATGTCGCCACCGAAGATGTCGTCTACATGCTGCATGGTATGGGTATCAACACAGGCATAGATTTAGATGAATTGGTCGTCGCTGGTGAGCGTATTAGTGAGTTTCTCGGTCGCCGCAATGGCTCAAGCGTGGCGCGTGCGCTGATTAATAAGCGTCAGTCTTAACGAAAAAATAAAGCGAGTCATAAGCTAAATGAATAGAAGTAAATGAATAGATGGCTGGTGTAAATTTTTTGAAGCCTCTGGAGTGACGCAGTCGCACAGCAAGCGATAAAAATTTGTACCAGCTATATGGTCTCTTTTTAAATGGATCTAAATTTTTAAGAAATTAAACATCAAAATACAAGGAATGGTTATGAGTTTACCCGGATTGAATTTCCAGCTTGGCGAAGATATCGACGCACTGCGTGACGTGGTACAGCAGTTTGCGGCTAATGAAATCGCTCCGCGCGCCAGCGAAATCGACAGCAGCGATGAGTTCCCAATGGATTTATGGCAAAAGATGGGCGACCTAGGTCTGCATGGCATTACTGTTCCTGAAGCGTACGGCGGCTCGGACATGGGCTATGTGGCTCATATGGTGGCGATGGAAGAGATCAGCCGCGCTTCTGCCTCTGTGGCACTAAGCTATGGTGCGCACTCTAACCTATGTATCAACCAGATTAAACGCAATGGTAATGAGGCGCAAAAACAAAAATATTTGCCTAAGCTCATCAGTGGTGAGTTCATCGGTGCGCTCGCGATGAGTGAAACCGGCGCTGGCTCAGATGTGGTCAGTATGAAGCTCAAAGCCGAAGAAAAAGACGGCCATTATGTATTAAATGGCAGCAAAATGTGGATCACCAATGGCCCAGACGCCGACGTGATGGTGGTGTATGCCAAGACCAATCCAGAGCTGGGTGCCAAAGGCATGACCGCATTTATCGTAGAAAAAGGCATGAAGGGCTTTGGCACCGCACAAAAGCTCGACAAGCTCGGCATGCGCGGCAGCCATACCGGTGAGATGACCTTTGATAATGTCGAAGTACCAAGTGATAATATCTTAGGCGGCGTCGGCAATGGCGTCAAGGTGCTAATGAGTGGTCTTGATTATGAGCGTGCGGTACTTGCCGCAGGTCCTATCGGTATCATGCAAGCGGTGATGGATAATGTCGTGCCTTATATCCACGACCGCAAGCAGTTCGGTCAAGCGATTGGTGAGTTTCAGCTGATCCAAGGCAAAGTAGCGGACATGTATACCATCTTGCAAGCAGGGCGCAGCTTCTTATACACCGTTGGTAAAAATCTTGACATGTTGGACGCGCGCGGTGCTGGTCATAGCCGAGAAGTGCGCAAAGACTGTGCCAGTGTGATCTTGTGGTGCGCCGAAAAAGCCACGTGGATGGCAGGCGAGGGCATTCAAATCTTCGGCGGTAATGGCTATACCAACGAGTATCCACTTGGCCGCTACTGGCGTGATGCCAAGCTCTATGAAATCGGCGCGGGTACCAGTGAGATACGTCGTATGCTAGTTGGGCGTGAGTTATTTAACGAGACTAAGTAGCAACACGTAATTTCACATTAAACCAAAAAAGCAGGTCGCTTAAAACGTCCTGCTTTTTTATGTTTATTTTATGTCTTATAAAAATCTTAGATCAAAAATGTTATGTCTGTTTACTATGGTCAAAATAGCGTGCCAGACCATTTAGTAGTAAATCATCACGTAGTCGTACTGGGCGATTGACATGCTGGGCGATGATGGCGGCATCACCACCCGTCATGATGACTTCGAAGTTAGGATGACGATGGCTGATCTCGTTGATAGCGCCAACGATAGAGAGCAGTATACCGCGATGCACCGCGTCTTGGGTGGTCATGCCCTGACCGACGCTATCAAAGGCACCGTTAGAGATGGTGATTTGCTTGGTACCAGAAAATAGCGACTCACGCTGCAAATAAATACTGGGAAAAATATAACCGCCTAAATGTGTCGCATGGTCAATCAAGTCAATCGTCACCGCGGTCCCGCAACCTATCACGCACTGGCGCTTTTTTTTATCGACTGCGCCTAGCATCTGTAGCCAGCGATCACAGCCGAGCTGCTGATCGTTATAGTCGCTACGCATCAATGGGTGCGCGGCATCGACGTGGACAAACTCAAACGGGATATTTAGACGGCTGAGGGTTTCGGTGACTTTTATATTGAGCGCTTCGCCGAGCACAGATGAGATACCGATAAAATCGGGCGCATATCGCTCAAAGCGATCGGTGAGACCCATGAGTAATTCGGCAGGCGCTTGCAAATGCTGCTTGGCATCATGGTCGACGATCTGACCGATATCATCGGTGAGCCAGTATTTTAAGCGGGTATTGCCAAGATCTAACCAGAGCATAAAAATCCCTTTATATAGTCAATTCACTAAAAAATGTTATGGCAAAGCTTGTAGTTGAAGCTTGTCAATAAAACCCAGAGACTTTTATGCCATAAGGGCGATAGCGCCCGCAGGCTCTATGCGTTAGGCCTGATGAATCACGTCAATGCGTCCAGTAAAAAGCGCAGAAATATTACCGTTATCTTGGCACAATTGCAAACACCCATGTGTATCGATACCGCAGGCATATCCTGTCACTACAGTACTATTGCCATGGTGCTCTTGAGTGACACGTAGGCGCCGTCCTGCGAGGGCATCGACGTCATCAAACTGCTCTAAAAAACGATCCAAATAGTAGGTATGACCGGTGGGTTTTTCTAAACTAAAATATTCAAAACGCGTCATCGCTGCCATCAGCGCTTTGCTCATTTGCTGATAGAGTGTTTTGAGATTTGGCAAGCGTATCGTCGCCGCGTCAGGCAGCATCTGACAGATATCTTGTAGACTGATCGCCTGATAGCTCATACCTTCGCAAGTCTGCGCGGTCAGCGCTGGTGCCGCTTGTACATTTAGCCCCACACCCATCACCACACCGACCAACTTGCCTGCTATGGTGACAGGCTCTATCAAGATACCCGCAAGCTTTGAGAACGGCTGAGTTTGTATTGCTTGCTCAGAGGGTGTCAACGCTGGCTTAGATATGGCAGCATAAAAGCCCAAGTCATTGGCCCATTTTACCCCGATAGGCGTCAGCTGGCGCGCGCGCAGTTGCTCATTGAGCGCTTGAATGACAGGCATTTTTGCCAGCTCGACACCGATGACTAAAGACAACAAACCGCTAATCGGCTGATGCACAGGGTGATATAACGACAAGTAAACATTACCAGGTGGCGACTGCCAAGAGCGTCCGTGCTGCCCGCGACCAGCGCTTTGGGTGTCGGCAGTCAGCAGATGCATCTGTGCGGCATCAAGCGTGCCATCTTGTACCGCTGTGATCAGCTCGCTATTGGTTGAGGCGCTACTAGCGAGGTGCCGATGGTTGAGCTCAGGCAAATGTACAAGCGTTGGCGATGTATCTGATACAGTTGGATTAGAGACATCGGCTAAAGGGTCAAAAGAAGCGGCAGATAAAGGGGCTGATGGCGGCATAAGTTTCGTCGATGTGGTTAAGGTCGTAGGAACAATCTTTGCTATACTGAGCGCGGGTCACGGCTTGGTATGAATAAGCGCGAATGAGCATGAATAAGCACAGTGACGCGGCTTAGTAGCGGTAATCAAATAGCATAAAGATCGGCTGCCGGTTTGGCAAATGGAATATATAGTCAATTGCAAATAAAACGGTTATATAAAGTTAAACGCACTACTGGTATAAGTTTTCCTTGCGTGCTGTGCCCGCCCTGCAAATGCGCAGATGCGCTAAAAATACTCCAAAAAACTCTAAAACCACAAAATAAAAGGCTGAGCTAATGATGTTATATGTATGGTTTGTGATTGCAGGGGCGTTTGCTGGGGTCAGTGCAGGGTTGTTTGGGGTAGGCGGCGGTATGATTATCGTGCCCGCCTTGGTGTGGATATTTACCGCCTATGACTTTTCGCCTGATGTCATCACCCATCTGGCGATCGGTACCTCGCTTGCGACCATCATTGTCACCTCTATTAGCTCGTTGACAGCACATAATAAACGCGGCGGTGTGCGCTGGGAAGTCTGGCGCAAAATGGCGCTGGGCTTGGTCATCGGAAGCCTTGTCGGTGCCGGTATCGCTGATATGATTGATGGAAAAGTCTTGCAAGCCATCATCGGTGTTGGCGCGTTATTGGTCGCGCTAAAGATGCTGTTTTTGTCTAACAAAGAGCAGCTCGGCAAGCCTTTGCCGCCCGCTGGCGTGCAGTTTGGCGCGGGTACAGGGATTGGTATGGCGTCCTCTATCTTTGGTATCGGCGGTGGTAGCTTGACCGTACCGTTTTTAAACTGGGCAGGACTGCCAATGAAGCAAGCGGTTGGCACCTCGGCCGCGTGTGGCTTACCGATTGCGGTGGCAGGCGCGGTAGGATTTGCATGGTTTGGTCAAGACGTGGTCAATTTGCCTGAAGGTACGCTCGGTTTTGTCCATATCACAGGGTTTTTATGCATATCCGTCGCCAGCTTTATGATGGCAAAGGTCGGTGCTAAGCTTGCACACGTTTTGCCAGCCGCCACGCTTAAGAGCGCGTTTGGCGTGTTGTTATTGTTTGCCGGCGGGCAGCTGTTGTTAAGTGCGATTGGGGTGATATGACTTATCTTTTTTCAAGCGCATCGAGCCCCAAGCGCATCCATTTCATGGCCAGCTCGTCATGGTCGGTGAGCATACTCCATAACGCATCTTCGCTAAAGATAGAGTGCGCTTCGCCCGAATGCGCGATGGGCAGATCTGCTTCACGGTCTTTCATCCACTGCGGATCCAGATAGTAGGTTTTTAGGTCATTTAGCAGCGCTTCTGCTTGTGCGAACTGCTCTTGCGCCTCTAGTTGCTGGCGGTATAGCTCGCACCACTGCTCATATTTTTGTTGTAATTCTTGCGGATTATAATCAGTCATTTTAATGCCCTTAACTTTTAGTGCTTAGAGGAATCATTATTATTTTAAGCCTTATTATAGCATCTCGTACAAAGTCCAAAAAATCGTCATCATTTGCGGTAGAATAGCCGCCTGTTTTTGTTAAGTTTGTCGATCCTTCATGCGTCTAAAATCTCTTAAGCTGGCAGGATTTAAATCCTTTGCCAATCCTACGACCTTTACCTTTCGTCATGGCATCACCGCCATCGTCGGGCCAAACGGCTGCGGCAAATCCAACGTCATCGATGCCATTCGCTGGGTGCTGGGTGAGACCTCCGCCAAGCAGTTACGCGGCGGGGCGATGAGCGATGTTATCTTTGCCGGTACCCAAGACAAAGCGGCCAAAAGTGTCGCCAGTGTCGAGCTGACCTTTGAGCATACTCAAGATGAGCAAACTGGCATTCGCCATGAATTAAATTTGTACCATGAGCTCTCTGTGCGCCGTCAGGTCAATAAAGAGGGACGCTCGGATTACTTTATCAATGGCACGCGCGCGCGCCGCCGTGATGTGGTCGATGTGTTTTTGGGTACTGGGCTTGGTGCGCGTAGCTATGCGGTGATTGAGCAAGGCATGATTGGGCGTATTGTCGAGTCAAGCCCGATGCAGCTACGTGAGTTTATCGAAGAGGCGGCTGGGGTATCGCGCTATCAAGCACGCAGAATAGAGACACAAAAAAAACTTGAGAAAACCCAAGACAATCTGGCGCGCCTGCATGACATGCAAAGCGAGCTGGTCAGTCAACAAAAACGCCTGTCCAAGCAAGCCGCTAGCGCTGAGCGTTATAAAGAGCTGGCACTGACACTGGCGGACATCAAGCAGCAACTGGCCATTCAGCAGCTGTATCAGGCCAAGCATAGCCAGCAGCAGCAAAAACGCGCCCATGAGCAAAGCTGTGCTGAAACCGCTCGACTGCAAGCACAGTATGAGGATCTAAAAGCCAAGCAAGATAAGCTAACGGCTCATATCAATCAAGAGCAATGGCTCAAAGACGACGCACAAAGCCGCCATTATCAGCAGCAGCTCAATTATCAAAATGCCGAGCACGCGCTAAACGATGCCAAATCGCAGCTTGCCAGTTTGGCGCAGCAGATGACCAGCTTGGAGCAGCAGCGCGAGCAGGCCGTCAATGAGATTGAACGCATTACCGCCGAGCAAGCCGAGCAGCAAAACGTGCTAGAAAAATTGCGCCCGCAGCTCGATGAGATAGCGAGTAAACGCGAGACGCATCAACGTGACGAGCGGCCGCTACAGCGCGCCTATCATGACGCACAAAACCAGCTGTCACGGCTACAAGACAATCATCGTGTGCTAGAGCAGCAGCAAGCGATTAATAGCCAAGCACAAAAACGCCAGCAGCAAAGCCATGAGAGATGGCAGCGCCGCCAGCAAAACTGGCAAAACCTCTGGCAGCAGCTACAGCAGTCACTGTCTGCCAAAGTAAATGCGGCCAATATACATAGCGCAGATGGACAAAGTCCGACCTTAGCGTCGCACATTGCTGAGCTGAATAAACAGCTACAACAGATTGAGCGCCAACAAGATAGCGTCGATGAGCGACTCTCCGAGCTACAGCCACGCGCGCATGACTTGCAGCAGCTTTTATATAAGCAGCAGCGCGCGCTGGGCGAGGAAGAAAAACGTCATGCAGTGTTGACCAGTGAATACGACACCTTGCATCAGATATTGCATCCAACACCTACGCCAAAATCACAACAGGCTGCTAAGGTAAAAACCACCGATGTAGTAACAACTGATTTAGCAAATCAAGTAGTAAATAACGATAACGACTTAGCCATTACCACCTTGCGCGAGCAGATTGAGCTGAGCGCCGCCGGCAAGCAGCATGCTGAGCTGCTCGATAAAGTGTTAGCACTATGGCTCGATAGTCACGTGCTGGCTTCTAAACAATCAAGTAATGAAAAAGTTAACGGCGACGTGCAAAAAGCGAATAGCTTATGGCACACGCTTGAGTATAACTTAAGGGATTTGTTTACTTATCAGAATGCACAAAACGCGCAGACTAATAAACAAGACAATTCGTCAATAGAAATGGGTCATAGCTTGTGGCTATCTGCTAAGCAAAATGATGTAAACGAAAAGCCATTTGTTGGCGCATTGCCAAATACTTTGACTGATAAAGTACTGCCTTTATCACAGCTGGTAGCTGCACCTAAATTAGCGCTTTGGCAGCAGTGCTATCTATATATCGCAGACCTTACAACAAACAGTCATCAGATCCTCGATGTGCTGGCAGATATATTAAAAGCTCTCCCACCGTCAGCGATTTTGCTAACGTCTGATGGCTGGCTTATCAGTCGTCAAGGTACGATAAATCTTGGCAAGCTTATTGGCGCGCAAGATGGTCAAAACGACAGCAATAGTCAATTTTTGACGCAGCGTTTACAGCAGCGCGAGCGTCTGCAGATCTTAGAAGAGCTACTTGATGGACTTGAGAGTAAAATAGAAGAGCAGCGCAAAGCCATTGCTAATAATCAGCGAAGCTATGATGCGTTGGCGATTGGCTTAGAGGAGGCGCGGGCGCAAGCTGAGCAGCTGATGCGTGATAAATATAAATATCAGGAGCAGCTGACAACCCAGCGCGCTGCCGCTGAGCGCCTGCAAGCAGATAGCCAGCGCCTAACTGCCGACAAAGCAGCCCTTGAGCAAGAGCAGCAGGAACTGGCGCACGAGCAGCAGGCGCTTACGCATGAGCAGCAGCATATCGCAAGCGAGCTGGCAGTCCTTGCGCCGCAAATCACTGAGGCGCAGGCGACTATGCAGCAACTGCAAGTTGAGCGCCGTGAGCAGCAGCGCCGTCAGCAAGCAGATGACGACGCTTGGCAAGCCCTGCAGCTGCGTGTACAGCAAAGCCAGATGCGCCTTGAGCACAGTAGCAGTAGCCTAAAACGCGCAAATGCGCAATATGATAAGGCGCAACAAAACGAGAAAAGTTTAAAAACACAGTATGAGCAGCAGCAAAACAAACTGCCCGCGCTGCAGACCGCCTTGCAGGCACTGCAACAAACGCGCGATGAGCAGCAGTCGCTCTTGGCAGAGCGCGCGGCGGCATTGACCGCGCTAAAAGAGACCTACAATCAGCAGCAGGCGACTTTAGATGCGCTACAGCAGATGCTACAGACGCAGCAAAGCGAGCAGGCCGATCTTGCCACTGAGCTGGCATTGAGCACCGCGCGTTTAGAGGAGGCGAGTCGCTATGCTGAAGAAGCCATGGCCGAGTATCACCGTACCAGCGAACAGGGTGACACCGCGCAATTGATGAGTGTCTCGGGTTTGTTGGCGGATTTTATCGCCCATGATCGCCGCGTGCGTCCTGATAAAATCGCCGAGCTTGAGCGCGAAAAGTCCAAGCTTGAGCAGAAAATCAGCAAGATTGGCGCGGTCAATCTGGCCGCCGTGGCAGAGCTGGCTGAGGTCAATGAACGTCTAGAGCCGCTCGCGCAGCAGACCACAGATATCACCGCCAGTATGGAGACATTGAGCGAGGCGATTGCTGCTATCGACGAGACCACCAAGACCTTGTTTATCGAGACCTTAGAGGCGGTGAATACCGAGCTTGCCAACTTGTTTGCCAAAGTCTTTGGCGGCGGTCAGGCAAGCTTGACCTTAAACTTAGAGGATCTACCAGCAAACACGCCCAAATCAGAGCAGTGGCGGGCAGGGCTGACCTTGATGGCGCAGCCAAAAGGCAAGCGTAATAGCCGCCTTGCGGTACTCTCAGGCGGCGAAAAAACTCTAACAGCGCTCAGTCTTATTTTTGCCATTTTTAAGCAGCATCCTGCGCCGTTTTGTGTGCTTGACGAGGTCGATGCGCCGCTCGATGATGCTAATGTCGGGCGTTTTACTAGCCTCATTCATGAGCTGGCAGATGACTTGCAGTTTATCTTTATCAGTCATAATAAGCTGGCCATGCAGATCGCTGACGAGCTCAAAGGTATCACCATGCCAAGCGCTGGGGTCTCTCGTTTGGTGAGCGTCTCGCTCGATGAGGCGGCGCGCTATATTAGTGAATAACAAGGAGAATGAAGACAGGCGCTAGACAAAACAAATCACGGAGCAATAAAATAGTAATAACAGCAAGCGGCCAGCAATGGTATAGTAAATAGCACGCCAGCAACGTCACACAACTGTGTCAGGCTGATGATAAACGATGACTATATGATGACGATATTCATAAGCCATGCTAGACTATTGCCATTTATTGTTTCTTGTGTATTCCCTTTTGTCATATATTAGGATGTATCTCTCATGACCGCTATTCAGTTTATCTTGATTGCCATTGCTGCGTTTATCGTGCTCGCAGGACTGTATATGGTCATTCGTAGCTTTAAGCGTCGTAGCAGCGCTGACGCTCCTGCCGTCAATTATGACAAAAACGGCATTCCTATCATACCGCGTCACGAGCGCAGCATTGTCGACCAGCCAGATTTAGAAGACACTGTCGCCGGCGAGACCAGTATCGGCCCTGATCGCAGTTATTTAGATACGGTGGTTGAGCAAGAGCCTGTGACTGCGCCTCACAATACCGAGACCCCATCAGCCACGGCGAAAAACTTGGCCGATACGCCTGATAGCAATGATGAAGACTATATGCGCTGGCAAGAAGCTGAGCTGCGCCGTGACGATGCAGAGTTTGCCGACACAGCGGCGCAGATGGGCAGTGAGCAAGAGCTCGATGCGTTCTCAAGTTTGGTATCGGCGACTGACAGCTTGATGCCATCGATTGATACGGCAGAAGAGCCAAGCTTTGATAGCAACAGCCCCATACTAGATCAGCACCTCTCAGAGCCGGTCGATGAAGCGCAAAACGCGCCGCTTATCAACGCCAAAGACAACATCAACATCACTATTTTACCAACCCAGTATCGTGATCGCCCAGCGGCGATTATTCGTGGCCGTGATTTGCTGGCATTGATTGACAAATATGGCCTGCGTTATGGGGCGATGAACATGTTTCACCGCTATGAAAAAAAAGACGGCACAGGCATGCTATGGTTTAGTATGATGGGCATCACCGAAAGCGGTATCGCCCCTTTTGATCCGCATAGCGTCGCGACCAATGTCTATAACGGTGTGGTGGTGTTTTTGTCATTGCCGCATCCACAAGCCGTGCACAGCTTCGATAGCATGATGAGCATCGCTTATATGATGGCAAGCGATTTGGACGCCATCTTACTTGATGAAAATAACGAACCGATCACGCCCGAATACAAGCAGCAGCTACGCAACCAAGTCCGTGACTATGAAGCCTAAGCACCAACGCTAAATAAATCAATAGAAATTAAAGACAAAACCAAAAGGCAAAAAACATCATGATAGTGTGATGTTTTTTGCTTTTTTTATGAGCTGTTTATCACAATATTAGCCAAACTTGTTATGATATCAGCATCTAGAATAATCAAGACGCTGACTATGACCGACCTGCACTTATCGCCTGCCACGGCACAAAAAAACCAACAACCCGCCACACCTGATGACATCGTGGCACAGATGCGCACGCTGATTGCCGCCATCAAAAAACACAATTATGCCTATTATGTACTCGACAATCCTATTTTGGACGATAGCGAATACGATCAGTTGCGCCGCGCATTGCTTGAGATCGAAAAAGAATATCCAGATTTGGTGCAGTCCGATAGCCCCATCAACCAAGTCGGCGACATACCGCTGTCGGCGTTTACGCAGGTGACCCATGACATCCCTATGCTATCGCTTGGCAACGTCTTTGATTATGACGAGCTGCACGGCTTTATGCGCCGCGTCAATGATCGCCTGAGCGATGCCCAGCAAAACCCTGAGTATGAGATGGAGCTAAAGCTAGATGGCCTAGCGGTGTCACTCAAATACGAGTCTGGGCAGTATGTGCAAGCGGTGACGCGCGGTGATGGGCAGACAGGCGAGGACATCACCCAAAACGCCAAAACCATTCGGAATTTGCCGCTGTATCTTTGTGAGGCAAAAGACATCCCGCTATTAGAAGTGCGCGGCGAGGTGCTGATGCCAAAGGCGGGGTTTTTACGTTTAAACCGTCTGGCAGAAGAAAGCGGCGACAAAACCTTTGCCAACCCGCGCAATGCTGCCGCCGGTAGCCTGCGCCAACTCGACCCTGCTATCGCCGCCAGCCGCCCGTTGGCGTTTTATGCGTATTCGGTCAATCAAGGTCTGCCGGCGGCGATTGAAACCCAGTCCGATGCACTTGCTTGGTTAAAAGAGCTTGGCTTTACTGTGAGTGCTGTCGAGGTGGTACAGAATCCACGCGAAGCGCAAGCCTACTATGAATCGGTGATCAAGAGCCGTGACGCGCTACCGTTTGAGATTGATGGGACAGTGATTAAGGTCAACCGTTTGGCATTGCAGCAGCAGCTTGGGTTTTTGTCGCGTGAGCCGCGCTGGGCGACGGCCTACAAATTCCCTGCCGAGACAGTGATGACGCGCTTAAACGATATCGAATGGCAAGTGGGACGCACCGGGCAGATCACACCTGTGGGTAAGCTTGAGCCTGTGCAAGTCGGTGGCGTGACGGTCAGTAACGTCACCTTGCATAACTTTGGCGAAATTCAGCGCTTGGATGTGCGCGCAGGCGATATGGTCAGTGTGCATCGTGCCGGCGACGTCATCCCCAAAGTCACGCGTGTCTGGCACGACCAGCGTCCAGCGGACGCAAAGCCAGTCGAGCTACCATCGGCTTGCCCCGTGTGTGACTCGCCTGTGGTGCTGCCAGAGGGTGAGGCTTTGGCGCGCTGTAGCGGCGGCCTGTTTTGTCCTGCGCAGCAAGTCGAGGCGCTTATCCACTTTGTCTCACGGCGGGCGATGGATATCGATGGGCTGGGCGAGCGCTGGCTGATGAGTTTTTTTGAGCATGGCCTTATCAAAACCGTCGCTGATATCTATGACTTACACAACCATACCGACGAGTTGATCACTTTTGAGAAACTGGGCGAAAAGTCGGTACAAAACCTCATCAGTGCTATCGATGCCAGCAAGCAGACGACACTCGCACGCTTTATCTACGCGCTGGGTATTCGCGGCGTGGGTGAGACGACCGCGCAAAACCTCGCCCTGCAGTTTGGCGAGCTTGATAGTTTGATGGCAGCGGATATCGAAACATTGCTACAAACACCTGATGTCGGTGCGATCACCGCCGAGCTGATTTATGAGTTTTTCCGCGCACCGCACAATATCGAGGTCATCACCGCGCTACGCGAGGCAGGCGTGTATTGGGACAAAGTCGAGCAGGTCGCAGCAGAAGGGCTACCACTTGATGGGCAGACGTGGGTCATCACCGGTGCGCTCGATAGCATGGCACGTGATGAAGCCAAAGCCAAACTGCAAGCGCTCGGTGCCAAAGTCTCCGGCAGTATCTCAGCCAAGACCACCGCGCTACTGGCAGGGGACAAAGCTGGCTCAAAACTCACCAAAGCAGAAAAGCTGGGCGTACAGATAGTAGATGAAGCAGCGTTTTTGGCGATGGTTGGGGATGAGAACCGTTAAAAAATTGCACTGCAATTTTAGGTTCGCAAATAGTGAAAAACAAAAGCATGGCCTCAGCATCGCTTGCTTTAATAGTGAGCAAATATGCGGGTCATGAGCCGTCTTTCTTTAGTGGTTCACTCGGCGCTCGTCCCTCGCGCAAGAGCAGAGCGAAAATTTTCTGCATCTATTTGAGTAGGGCGCGCCCAGCGCACGAGATAAGATGAGTTACTATAGAGCGTGTTGAACATTCGACCATGACACTACTGCTCAAACAGCCTCTATAGCTTCTACTCCGCTATCTCCTCATGCACCTTTGCCTCACTTTTTTTACCATCTGGCTGAATGACGATAGGCAAGACCAACCCTTTTGCAAAGTCATCCGTCAATACATAATCATAACGGCTGGCCGCCACGTCAGGCGTGGTATGAATGACAAGTTTTATCTCTTCACTATCGATAATCTCGTGTGAGGTATAGCGCTCGCTCAGCTGATCTAGCACCTTTGACAGTGCTTCATTGCTCGCCATGCTCACCGTGAGGTTGTGCTGGGCAGTAGCAGTATCCATATCAAAATACTCGGCATAATCGAGGACGTTTTGGCTATCGATGGCAAAGGGGTACTCATAGGAACTGCGTTCAGCAGGCTTTTCGCCGCTCGCGACCGACGACCAATCGATGGTGTAGGCGGCAGGCGCTGAGGTTTTTGCAGTGCCATCGCTGGACACTGCTGCTTGCTCAGTCGCAGGTTCGGCCACCTCAGTTGGCTGGTCACAACCTACTAGCGCCCAACCAGCAGTAGCCATTAGTAATATACTCGTTAAGCGCATTCCCATCGATGTATCCTCTTTGTTATTGGTCGTTATGAGTGGTCGTTATGATTACCCGTTGTGCTATTTTGCCAGCTTTTGCTTGGCTTCTCTAGGGTGTGTCCTCCACATTTTCTAATACCTCGATATTACCTGCGCTATTTTCGTTGTTTGATTAGGGCGTGTTGAACCTTCAACCATGGCACTGACAGAGACTATTAACACGCATAAAAAAACAGCCATCTTTTGATGACTGCTTTTGACGTACTTTATTGGTTTGGCTTTTTGACTTTCTGTCGTTTAAACGCAAAAGCTTAACGACTAAACCTTAAACATTATCTACCGATCTGGCAGTTTACTTGATATTCTGTACCGTTTGCCCATTTGATAGCAAAGATACCTTTGTCGCCTTTCATATGCCAAGCATAGACTGCTTCTGGATTTGAGTCATTGATATAGCTGGCTACGTCACCTTGTACGCCGCCGTTTAGGATAATTGGCTGCTCTGCCCATTTTACTTTAGGCATGGTGGCGTTTAGCATAACTTGTTTTTTATTGATAGACTGTTTTGCCATGATTTGGCTGTCATCAGTACAAGTATAAGGTGCTGGTGCCATACGGTCGTAAGCAGCATCCGTGACGCTCTCTGATGCTGGCGTATTTGTAGCGTTTGGCGTGGTTGGTGCGGTCGTGGCACAAGCGCTTAGCAGTGCAAGGGCAGGTAAGGCAGTGGCGATTTTGGTTAGGGTGTTCATAGTATTCTCCAAATATTTAACAAAATTATAAGAGGTCTTAAGACGTTTATAAAAATTATCATGTATTTATTATTAACAATGCATTAAGCCAAAAATGCATTAAACATAGGCATAAGTATATAGTGCCTATGGTAACGAAAACTGACTTTGATGAGTGTTAGAAATTGTTTGTTACATGTTCATTAAGTTACGTAAACACTGATTAATGTAACGCTACGGGACAGTCGTTAGTGATAGCCAGCTCGCCGCCAGTGCCACATTTGATAGTTAATTTGATATAACACCCTACAATCACCAAAAAACGCCTGCCGACCGTTGGTCGATAGGCGTTTTGCTTGAACAGCGCTTGGGATAGTCACTTTAGCCATAGTCCAGACTATTTAGTCTTGCGCGGCGGCAGGCCAGTATGCTGCGTCTGAAAGTTGCCTTTACTGACGCGCTTTTTGCTATTTTTGTTCCCAGCTTTATTGGTCGTTGGGCGCTCAGAGGCGCGGTTGCTGCGTTTGAGCGAATCGTTGCCGACGCGGCTGTTCTTTTTGCGTGCAGACTGGTAGCTGTCTTGCACCGCATCACGGCCTTCTAGATGGGCGTTATATGGCGGTATCAGGCAGCCGCGATTTTTACCGATCAAGTCGCTGCGGCCCATGTCTTGTAGCGCTTTACGCAGTAGTGCCCAGTTTTTTGGGTCATGGTAGCGAAGAAAGGCTTTGTGCAATTTGCGCTGCTTGCCTGATTTGACGATGTCCATATCACCACCCTCACGGCTGACCTTGTGTAGCGGGTCTTTGTGGGTATGGTACATGGTGGTCGCGGTCGCCATGGGGCTAGGATAAAACGCCTGCACTTGGTCGGCGCGGTAGCCGTTACGCTTTAGCCACAGCGCAAGGTTCATCATGTCCTCATCTTTGGTGCCAGGGTGAGCGGCGATAAAGTAAGGAATCAGATACTGCTCTTTGCCAGCCTCGGCGCTGAAGCGCTCAAACATGGCTTTAAATTCGTCGTAGCTGCCCATGCCCGGCTTCATCATCTTGGACAGTACGCCTTCTTCTGAATGCTCTGGGGCAATTTTTAGATAGCCGCCGACATGATGGCTGACCAGCTCTTTGACATATTCAGGGTCTTTTACAGCCAAGTCATAACGCAAGCCTGAGGCGATTAGGATTTTTTTCACACCTTTGATATTACGGGCTTTACGATATAGCTGGGTGAGGTTGCTGTGATCGGTAATGAGGTTTTCACAGACATCAGGATAGACACAAGACGGCTTGCGGCAGTTTTTCTCAATGGTCTCATTTTTGCAGTTGAGGCGGTACATGTTGGCAGTAGGGCCACCAAGATCGGAGATAACTCCGGTAAAGTTAGGCGCAGTATCACGGATGGCTTCGACTTCACGTAGGATGGAGTCCTCTGAGCGGTTTTGAATGATGCGGCCTTCGTGCTCAGTGATAGAGCAAAACGTACAACCACCAAAGCAGCCGCGCATGATATTGACCGAAAACTTAATCATGTCATAAGCTGGGATGCGTGCGTCACCATAGCTCGGATGCGGCAAGCGGGCATAGGGCAGGTCAAACACATAATCCATCTCTTCGGTGGACAGCGGAATCGGTGGCGGGTTTAGCCATACATCGATGGCACTGTGTGAGTTACCACCGCCGCTGTTGTGTCGTTGCACCAGCGCCCGAGCGTTACCGGGATTGGTCTCTAAATGCAGGATACGGTTGGCATGCGCGTAGAGCACAGGGTCTGATTTGACGTGCTCATAGTCAGGCAGGCGAATCACTGTCTTATCACGTGGCGGCATTTTTAGCTTATGCTTCCGCGCGGTCATCGGCTTGTTTGTTTTTATCTTATCAAACCCGCGCATCTGTACTACTTGCGTGTCGGTATCGACTTGATCAGCATTTAAGACTTTGTGGGTGACGGGCTCGGCGACGAAGCCAGCATATTGGGCAGACATTCCTGTCATGGCTTGCCCAACTGGCGAGTCCGATGGTTTTTCTTGTTCGATTTTACAGCTATCAACGTCCTCGGTCATCACGTACGGGTTGATGATTGGATCGACGCGGCCGATGGTATCGACATCGTTGCTGGCGACCTCAGTCATATCCGCTTGCCAATGGCGACGACTCGGCGAGAGTAGGTACGCTGTGCCTCGCAGCTTACTCATCTGCTCAAACGTATAGCCTTTAGACAGACCATGTACCACATCGACGATGGCGCGCTCGGCATTGCCGTACAATAATACATCAGCGCGGGCGTCGAGCAAGACGCTACGGCGCACTTTATCTGACCAGTAGTCGTAGTGGGCGATACGGCGAAGGCTACCCTCGATACCGCCGAGGATAATCGGCACATCAGGATAGGCCTCACGGCAGCGCTGGCTATAGACGATCGCGGCGCGGTCGGGGCGCTTGTTTGCCACGTTGCCCGGTGAGTACGCATCATCGCTACGAATCTTGCGATCGGCGGTATAGCGGTTGATCATACTGTCCATATTGCCTGCGGTCACGCCGTACGCATAGACCGGCTTGCCAAGTGCCATAAAAGCGTCTTTGCTCTTCCAGTCAGGCTGGGCGATGATACCGACGCGAAAGCCCTGCGCTTCTAATAAGCGACCGATAATCGCCATACCAAAGCTTGGGTGATCGACATAAGCGTCGCCTGAGATGATAATGACATCACAGGCATCCCAGCCAAGCGCGTCCATCTCAGCACGGCTCATCGGTAGATAAGGCGCAGGCTCGTAGCAGCTCGCCCAGTGTTTGTCATAATCATAAAGCGGTTTGATGCCTTGTTTAAAGGCGGTGCGGGCGATGGTATCGGCAGACATGGGCGGACCTGTTAAATAAAAAGTGACACTAAAAAATAAGCCGTTATTTATCAATAATAATAACGGCTCATTAAAAAACGCTCATTTTAACATGAATTGTCTTCAGGATGTCATAAAGCCGTTTTAATGAGTGAAGGGTAAGTTATTGATAGCGTAAGAGAATATTGAGCGTAAAGGCGGACACCAAACCGCTGGCTTGTACCGTGTTTTTAAAATCATGACTGCTTTAGTCAAAGACACAAGCTAATCGCCCAATACTTGCAGTGGAAAAGTCACCACATCAAATGCTAAGGCAAAAGCGTTGTTGGCATTGATTGTCCTGATTGTTACTGTCCTGACTGTTATCAGCATTACTGTCAGTCGAGCAATATTTTGGTGCCGCTTTTGGTAAAGTTCATTACAAACTGGCTCTTAAAGCCCCGCACATTATTGTCATAAGTGAGTAGGCCTGTGGTAAACCGATGATAGTCTTGCATGTTTTTGGCATTGACCATCAACATAAAATCCGCATCGCCCGACACCTCATAGCAGCTCATCACTTGAGGCTGCGTGTGCATCAAGCGCTCAAACCGATGCTGCATCGAGGTGTTGGAGCGCGCCATCTCGACCATCACAATCGCCGTCAGCCCGTAGCCCACCTTACTTGGGTCGACGATGGCCACTTGTTTGGTGATGACGCCGTCACTGACAAGCGTTTGGATACGGCGCTGTGCGGTGGCGACAGAGACATGGACTTGCTCGGCCACCGTCTTTAGCGGCAGCGTTGCATCGTCTTGTAGCAAGTTTAAGATGGCTTTATCAATATTGTCTAATGTATGACTCATCTTTCTCACCTCTGGTTAAAAGTATTATCACTATAAATCGAAAGTTGATAAATAATATAGTTTTATAGTACTTACTCGATAAATAAATTCAAAATTCTACTTATATAGAGATACTATCCCATAGTGCCTTAGTAAAATAGTCGGCAACAAACAGAGCTCATCAATAAAAATAATAACTGAACGCTCAAACGTCTATTCAAACTTATGGTGCTAACTATGTCTATCTCAACGCTATCTAACGTATTCGCGAATACACTCATCACCACTGTTTCGCGCGTGCCATTGCCTACGATGTGGACAGCAGGCAGCATTCAGCAACGTACCTTAATAATGGGCGCGGCGTTGGCGGTATTGTCCAATGTATTGTTTGGGGTGCTGTACGCCTATAGCAGTTTTTTGGCACCGTTATCGGGTACGCAAGTGTTTATCTGGCGGATGCTGGCGATGTGGGCGGCGCTGGTAGGGTATTTACTGATAAGTGGGCGTCTGGGCGGACATATCCATAAGCTCAAAGCGTTGACAGGCGCCAAGCAGTGGGCATGGCTGCTATTACCAACGCCGATATTTTTAAGTCAGTTTTGGTTATTTATGTGGGCACCGGTCAATGGACAGGGCGTACAGACGGCGATGGGCTATTTTTTATTTCCGCTGATGATGGTGGTGTTTGGCTGTGTCCTATTTGGCGAAAAGCTGAGCCGTTTGCAGTGGCTGGCCGTTGGCTTTGCCGCCCTCGGCGTCGGTAGTGAAATCGTCCGTACCCACAGCATGTCGTGGGCGACGCTTTGGGTGTGCGGCACTTATCCTATTTATTATATTTTGCGCCGCTTGCAGGGCATCGGGGCGGTGACGGGGTTGTTGGTGGATTTGACCATTTTTGCGCCATTCGCGCTCGCGTATTTATGTTTGTTTGCGCCGAGCAGTGTCGCGCTGGTGAGCGGCTCTGGGTTTTTTATTTTGATGCTGGCAGGATTGGGCGTGTTGAGTGTGCTGGCGATGAAAGCCAATGTCGATGCCAGCCAGCTGCTCCCTGTCAATGTTTACGGCATGATGAGCTATCTGGAGCCTGCGTTGCTGTTTATTTTGGCAATCACGGTTTTGGGCAATCCATTTGAGTCGGCGATGATATATAGCTATGGGCTGATCTGGCTCGGTATTGTGTGTTTACTGCTCCATGGTATCCGTCAGCTGCGCGGTACCAAAAACGAGACGTTAGGTACAAAAGCTGCCGCTTAACGCATGTATTCTAGGGGCAATATTTATAATAAAACAGGACGATTTACGCGGTGGTAAATCGTCCTGTTTATCAGCTTGATAGGAGCAACGCCTGCCAGAGCATTTAATCCAAATGCTGCTTAAAGCCGCGCTGCTTATCGCGCTCCCAGTCGCGGTCTTTCAGAGTTTTACGTTTGTCATGTTGCTTTTTACCGACGGCAAGGGCGATCTGACACTTGACCATCGAGCGCTTCCAGTAGCAAGACAGCGGCACACAAGCATAGCCTTTTTGATTGACCGCGCCATATAATTTGTCGATCTCGCGGCGGTTGAGCAGCAGTTTACGGGTACGGATGCTATCGGGGCTAATGTGCGTCGAGCTAGATAGCAGAGGCTGGATGTGAGCACCAAACAAGAAAGCTTCACCATTACGAAAGGTAATATAAGCCTCGGTGATGGACATTTTGCCTGCACGAATGGCCTTGACTTCCCAGCCTTGCAATGACAAGCCTGCCTCAAAGGTTTCTTCGATAAAATACTCGTGCCGCGCTTTTTTATTGGCGCAGATTTGATTGTCTGGTTTTTTTGCTTTTTTTGACATAAATTCTCCATCAGGATGTCAGTGTACTGCATCCTTGTCTTACCATTCCTCATCCAAGACCATCGGCGGGCCTACTATGTGAGATGAGTCGAAGCGCTTATTGTAGCAAAGCAAAGGGGCAAAAGGTAAATCGGCTGTTAGGACAAATGTAGCAGATAAGTATTAAATGTAGGCAAAATTTGCTAGCATGTGCAGTATCATTAACGACCAGATTAGCACTGCTATGAATTCAGCAAATGTCGCCCATGCTTCAAAGCTTCAGACCAAGATTTTATACCCTGGCACCTTTGACCCCATTACCAATGGTCATGTCGATTTGGTGACGCGCGCGACCAAATTGTTTGATGAGGTGGTCATTGCCGTGGCATCAGGGCACCACAAAAAACCGCTGTTTAGTTTTGAGGAGCGTGTGGCTTTGGTCGAGACGGTGTTTGCAGATTTGCCGCAAGTGTCGGTGGTGGGTTTTGAAGGTCTGCTCGTGGATTTTATGCGCCTGCAAGGTGCCACTGCCGTCTTGCGTGGCCTGCGTGCGATGTCGGATTTTGAGTATGAGTTTCAGCTGGCTAATATGAACCGCGAGCTCGATGAAAATTTTGAGGCGGTGTTTTTGACACCATCGCAAAACTACTCGTTTATCTCATCGACGATGATTCGTGAGATTGCCAAGCTTGGCGGCGATGTCAATAAATTTGTGCCGCCTTGTGTCTCGCAAGCTTTTGCCAAAAAGCTCACGCTTAACTAGCCGTCACCGTTTATCTGCTGACAGTTATTTTATCCTTCACCAAACTCGCCAGAGTAATCTGCCGCGCTTGTTATTAGTCATACATAAGGAGCAGTTTATGGCATTGTTCATCACTGACGAATGCATCAACTGTGATGTCTGCGAGCCTGCTTGCCCAAACGAGGCCATCTCTGAGGGCGATGATATTTATGAGATCAACCCTGACCTGTGCACAGAGTGTGTCGGTCACTTCGATGAGCCGCAATGCGTGGTCATCTGTCCTGTGGACTGTATTCCAAAAGACCCTGACCATGTCGAGAGCGAAAGCGATTTATTGGCCAAATACAAGCGTATCACTGGTCAATAATGCACTGAGATGCTACTGCCCAACAACGCCTAGGAATAATATGATGAATACGGATGTTCAATTGCCTATACACTTTTTTCAACATACATACTTTTCGTTTGCGAGCGGACGATGAGTATGTCTACCAGCGACTTCGACCACCAGCACTTGTGGCATCCCTATGCCAGCTTGCCGCCCACTTATCCAAATATCGTCATTGACCATGCCGAAGGTATCTATATCGTCACTCAAGATGGCACGCGCCTCATAGATGGCATGTCGTCATGGTGGGCAAGCGTGCATGGCTATAACCATCCGGTGCTCAATGCGGCAATGACTCATCAGCTCGGCAAAATGGCGCATGTGATGTTTGGGGGCTTGACCCATCAGCCGGCGATAGACTTGGGTGAAAAACTGCTCTCCATCGTACCAGCAGGCCTCGATGCTATTTTTTATGCTGATAGCGGCAGTATCGCGGTGGAAGTGGCATTAAAGATGGCGCTACAGTATCAGATTGCTGCCAAGCGTCCGCAAAAGTGCCAGTTTGCCTCGACGCATTCAGGCTATTATGGCGATACCTGGCATGCGATGAGCGTCTGCGATCCTATCAATGGCATGCATAGCTTATATGGTAAGCAGCTGCCGGTGCAGCATTTTGTTCCAGCCCCGCCATTGGGGTTTGATCGCGCTTTGAGCGCAGCTGAACGTCAGGCGTTAAGCGATTTTTTTGCCAACAATAGCGAGCATTTGGCAGGGTTTATCATCGAGCCTGTCATTCAGGGTGCAGGCGGCATGCGCTTTTATAATCCGGAATATCTGCAATTACTGCGGCAATTATGTGATGCGCATGATGTGCTGTTGATTACCGATGAGATCGCCACAGGCTTTGGCCGTAGCGGTAAGCTGTTTGCGTGTGAGCACGCCGATATCAGCCCCGATATTATGACCGTGGGTAAGGCGCTAACGGGCGGCTATATGACCTTTGCGGCCACCCTATGCACCCGCCATATTGCCGATACCATTCATCACAGCGATTATCCTGCACTGATGCACGGGCCCACCTTTATGGGTAATCCGCTTGCCTGCGCGGTCGCTTGTGCGTCGATTGATTTGATTTTGTCTTACGATATCGAGAGGCGTACGGCAGAGATGCAAGCCGTTATGGAGTCGCAGCTTGCGCCTGCAGCGACATTGGATGGTGTCAGAGAGGTACGTTGTTTGGGTGCGGTCGCTGTCATTGAATTGGATGAAGCGGTCGATATGCCCGTTTTCCAATCCTTACTGATTGAAAATGGCATTTGGGTCAGACCCTTTGGTAAATTGGTCTATATCATGCCGCCCTATGTCATGACGGATGATGAGCTGGTGACGTTATGCCAAGCGCTACTGACTGTCGTTACCTCTTATTTAAATCAAACTTGTGCCACCAATAGAGCTACTATATGAGTGTGCTGTTTATCTCCGGTATCGATACCGACATTGGCAAAACTTACGCCACCGGCATGCTGGCTAAGGCCTTGATGCAGCAGGGCATAAATATCATCACCCAAAAGCTGGTACAAACGGGCGTTGGGGTTGATTTGGCCAGTGGTGAGATGAATATTGCTGATGACATCGTCACTCATCGCCAGTTGATGGATGTACCGCTACAGCCGTGTGACCTCGCTCACACCACATGCCCTTATCGTTATAAAAAACCAGCGTCGCCGCATCTGGCGGTCAGACTGGCCGATGATGTGTTAGATCCTGATATCATCGCTCAGGCGACGCGGCAATTACAAGTAAACTACGATGTGGTGTTGCTAGAAGGGGCAGGCGGTTTGCTCGTACCCATAACCGAGCAATTACTGACGCTAGATTATATTGCCACCCAAGGCTATCCAGTGGTTTTGGTGACCTCGGGTCGCCTTGGCAGTATCAATCATACTTTGCTTAGCCTTGAAGCCATCAAGGCGCGCGGTTTAACGCTGCATAGCGTGATTTATAATCCCATTCATGATAATGCGGCTCAGACAGATACTGAGATTGCGACGAGTACCATGGCGTTTTTACAGCACCATCTGCAGCAGTACCATCCAGACACGTACTGGCTGACCCTGCCCTATATAAAGCAAGATAAGCAACGCCACACTCTGCCAGATTTTTATTTACCAAATGGCTTTGTCTGAAGCGGCTACAAGCGATTATTTGACGAGGCGAAATTAGTCACAAAAGATATTCCCAGATGAGCCTTGGGTTTGCTATACTAGCGCCCTTGGTAGACTAGGCGATCGCCGCTGCACACTGGCAACAGATGCGTAGGGGAGGAAAGTCCGGGCTACATAGGGCAGCGTGCCAGCTAACGGCTGGGCAGGGTAACCTGACGACCAGTGCAGCAGAGAGGAGACCGCCCCGCGTAAGCGAGGTAAGGGTGAAAGGGTGCGGTAAGAGCGCACCGCGTGGCCAGCAATGGTGCACGGCATGGTAAACTCCACGCGTAGCAAGACCAAATAGGCATCGGCATGGCGCGGCCCGCGTTCGATGCGGGTAGGTTGCTTGAGCGTATCAGCGATGATGCGCCTAGAGGAATGATCGTCCACGACAGAACCCGGCTTATCGGTCTACCAACTTTTTTATGCTTCGTTTTTTAAGCGTTGTGTTTAAGCATTGTTTTTACACTTCGTTTGTATAGTTAGCAGTGATGTTTTTGCGCTTAATTTGAATAAAATTCATTTTTTTTGCAAAAAAAGCCAATTAGGGGTTGACGATATCCACCTCTATCGGTATTATACCGAGCCTTAAATGGCGATGTAGCTCAGCTGGTTAGAGCGCACGACTCATAATCGTGAGGTCGAGAGTTCAAGTCTCTCCATCGCCACCATATATCATAAAACCTAATCAGTTTTAAAAAGCCAATCTTTTATGATTGGTTTTTTTTTGCCTAAAATAATTTAAAAACTCTGTCAGGCTGAGGGCTTTTTTATCATGAAGCCGCTTATAAACAGCCATTAAGCTTACGGATTTCTTGCTATATCATTGGTTTATCGGTTTACTCACAGATTAATTCTTGTAACTTATGTCCTGCTTACTTATCATAGGGGCTGTTTTCGGTAAAGTCCTGTAACGCCATGTCTGTACAACTGCCTCCTTATCGTCCCATCAAGCACCGTAGTGGCCTTAAAGTCATGGGTGCGGCATTTCATGCGTTGCTGATGCGTGAGCTACAGACGCGCTTCGGTGGTTATCGTTTGGGCTATCTGTGGGCGCCGCTTGAAGTGGTGTTTCAAGTGCTTATCTTTTTGGTTATTTTTGGCGTGATTATTGAACGCGCTTTACCAGGGATGGGTTTTCCGCTGTTTTTGGTGACAGGTATGGTGCCTTTTCGCATGTTTCAAACGATAGCGACGAGAGCATTAGGCGCTGTTGAAGGAAACAAAGGCTTGTTAATGTATCGCTCGATACGTCATATCGATGTCATTATTGCTCGATCGGTATTAGAGCTGATCATCTATTTTATTACCTCGATTATTTTGTTAGTTGGTTTGGCCTTTTTTGATATTTATGCCAGTTTAGAGAATCTACACATCGTGCTGTTTTGCTGGATCACACTGTTTTTATTTAGTTTTGGCATTGCACTGATGATGATGGTTATTGGTTATTATGGTGGTGAGATTAGCAAGGTGATTACCATTATATTTACCATCTTGTACTTTGCTTCCGGCATTATTTACCCGATTCATGTGGTACCAGAGCCATACTTTAGCTACCTGCTTTATAATCCTTTTATTCATAATATCGAGCTGATTAGGCATGCTTTTGCCCCTAACTATCCCGCTTATCATATTGATATCACCTATTTTTTAAAGTGGACAGTGGCTGTCAACTTCTTAGGTTTGCTCATGTATAAAGCGGTAGAAAAAGATCTAATACGCTCAAAATAAAGCTCGTAGTATTTCATTTTTATGATATTTATAATATCTAGTTTTATTTTATGGTAAATAAATGATTGAAGTTAAAAACATTTCTAAGTCATTTATGACAAAAAAAGGTCGGCATTATCTTTTTAAAGATCTCAATCTGACCATTGGTGATAAACAAAGTGTTGGCCTGCTCGGGCGTAATGGTGCGGGTAAGTCAACCTTGCTGCGTATCATCTGCGGACTTGATGAGCCAGACCATGGTGAGATCATCACCGACTCTACCATCTCATGGCCAGTCGGCGTGGCAGGGGGCTTTCAAGGCAGTTTGACGGGTCGGCAAAACGTCCGCTTTGTGTGCCGACTGTATTCTAGCGGGGCCTATATCGATGAAAAGATTCGTTTTGTCGAAGAGTTTGCGGATATTGGCAACTATTTTGATATGCCGGTCAAAAGCTACTCATCTGGTATGAAGGCTCGTTTGACCTTTGGGCTGAGTCTGGCGTTTGATTTTGATTATTATATGCTCGATGAGGCTGGGGCGGTGGGTGACGCGGCTTTTCGTAAGCGCAGCGAAGAGATTTTGGCCGCCCGCCGTGAGCAAGCAGGGTTTTTGATAGTGTCGCATAATATCGGTGATATTAAGCGTAACTGCGATATTGGTATTGTATTAATGGATCAGACAGCACACGTCTTTGAAGATACAACAGAAGCGATTGAGGTTTATGAAAAGCATATCCACAAAGCAAAAAAGTAAGATAATTAACCTCTCGTTATTTATCGGCTTAGTCATACTGCCTTGGGTGCTCGTGATATTTTATGTCATGACGCTGGCTCATCCGCGTTATATATCGACCGCTGATGTGGTGGTAAAGCAAGTCAGCGAGTCAAGTGTGCCGTCCGGTGGTGGGCTATCTGCGCTACTGGGTGTCAATAGCACCAGCAAAGAAGACGCCACCTATCTGACCGAGTACATCTTATCGAATGATATGGTCAAGCGCCTTGATGATAAGTTTAAGTTTCGCGAGGCTTATTATGTCGATGGTTCAGACCCTATCTATGAGATTGATCCGGATGCCACGCAAGAAGAGCTACTCGATTACTTCAAAAAGCGGGTACACATCAACCTCGATGAGCAGAGCTATGTGCTGTCGGTAGCGACAGAAGCCTTTGATTCACGCTATGCGTTTGAGCTAAACAAAACCATCTTGAACGAGTCTGAGCAATTCGTAAACCGTATCTCACAAGAAGTCGCGCGTGATCAGTTGGTGTTTGCCGAAACCCAATTAGAAGAGTCACAAGATCGCCTAAACGACGCCAAAGAAAAACTACTCAATTATCAAAACACCAATGAGATTTATGACCCGCAGGCCAACGCCCAGATTATCAATCAGCTGATTGGCAGCCTACAAGGACAGCTGAGCTCTCTACGTACTGAGGAGCGGCAACTGCTTAGCTATCTCAATCCTGATGCGCCGCAAGTGGTGTCGATCAGAAGCCAAATTAAAGCGATTGAAGCGCAAATTCGTCAAGAGCAAACCAAGCTGACCTCGCCAAACACCACCAAGCTAAACCGTCAAGCGGTGCAGTTTGAGACCATCAAAGCGGATGTGGACTTTGCCACAGAGCTGTATAAGCTATCGCTATCATCACTTGAAAAGGCGCGCCTAGAAGCCTTTAAAAAGATGAAAAACCTGATTGTGATCTCAACCCCTTATGAGGCCGAAGAGGCGTTGTATCCACGCCGCGCTTATATTATTTGGACATCACTTATATTGTTATTGATATTCTACGGTTTTGTGCGTTTGGTGATGGCCGTTGTCCGCGATCATCGTAGCTAGTTTTGCGGTCTGCCAGCTTTGACCGACCAGATATCACTAATGATCGACAGATCAGTAAAGGAAGTTAATTCATGAATACGAAACCACGTGCGATCGTGATGATGATAAGTGTGGCGATGGCTGCTATGAGCATGTCAGCAAACGCCGTCAGTTATGCCGAGCAAATGGCAGGCTCTAGCTTTGGTACAAGCGCCAATAATGCCAGCCAAGATCAAAATCGCAATAATATCAATGTCTCAACCCAAGCGTTTGCTGGCGGTGTACCCGGGCAGGCCACCACCCAAGAAGCGGTGAATGCTGCCAGCTTGCCTAGTCAGTCGGTTATTAACACCACCCGCCCTTACCAAGACATCAACACCCAAGACATGATGTTTGGTGAGCAGCTATTTCGCGGGGCTTTTTCGACCACCTCCGGCTCGACCTTTAACGACAGCTATGTGATTAACCCAGGCGACAATGTCCAAGTGCGTATGTGGGGCGCCTATCAATTTGCCTCCACCATGACAGTCGATCCACAAGGCAATATTTTCTTGCCAAACGTCGGTCCGGTACGTATCGCTGGGGTTCAAAACGGCAACTTACAAAACGTGGTCAAAAGCGCGGTCAATCGTATTTATCGCTCAAACGTCGGCGTCTATGCTTCTTTAGAGCAAGCACAGCCGGTCAAAGTATTTGTCACCGGTTTTGTCAAACAGCCTGGTTATTATGGCGGGCTGGCGGCGGACTCGGTGCTGTCTTATCTCGACAGAGCCGGCGGCGTCGACCCGACACGCGGCAGCTTTATCGACATTCAGATCAAACGCAATGGCCAAATGCTTCAGCAAGTCAATCTTTATGATTTTTTATTGGCCGGTAAGTTGCAGCCTTTTGCCTTTCGTGATGGTGATGTGATTACAGTGGCTCCGCAGAAAAAAACCTTTGAGGTCAGCGGCCAAGTACAAAACGAATATACCTTTGAGTTTGATGTCAATGACCTGACCATCGGTGATGTCTTGCAAGTGGCCAATCCTGCCGCAAACGCCACCAACGTCAGTATTACCCGCAGTGCAGGCCGCGCCCAGACAGCGGAGTATTACTCACTGGCAGAGGCGCAAAACGTGCCTGTCTATAATGGTGATCAGATGGTGGTGACCTCGGATCGCTATGCTGGGACGATCGCAGTGCAGGTAAAAGGAGCGCATACGGGCAATGGCGCGATGGTGGTGCCCTATGGCGCCCGTCTCAAAGACATCGTGCCGCAATTGCAGCCAAGCCCGCTGGCTAAGTTGACGCATTTGACCATTTATCGTCAGTCAGTCGCTGAGCAGCAAAAACGCATGATCAATGAGTCGCTTGATCGCCTAGAAGAGCTCACACTTGCCACGCAGTCAACGACTCGTGAAGAGGCCGCCCTGCGTCAAGATGATGCCGCTTTGGTCAAGCAGTTTGTGGCAAAAGCGCGAAATGTACAGCCAGATGGCCAGATCGTTGTGGTGCCAAACTCATGGCAAGACATTATCCTTCAGCAAGGCGATGTCATCGAGATCCCCGCGCAGACGTCTGTGATTACGGTCAATGGCCAGGTACGCGCGCAAGGGGCGTTGACCTTTAACCCAGATTATACCGTCGGCGATTATGTGGCCAATTCAGGCGGCTTCGGTGATAATGCAGATACCAACGAGATTTTGGTTATCCACCAAAATGGCGCCAGCGAAGTGGTGAATACTGCTTATCGTATCCAGCAAGGCGATGAGATTATGGTGTTGCCAAAGGTTAAAACCAAACGGGTAGAGATTGCGCGCGGACTGTCGCAGATTTTCTATCAGTTGGCCATCGCTGCAAAAGTGGTGCTGGATCTATAACGACTGATAGGCGTTTTATAGGATAAGGTGTTTATACTAAAATACCAGTGATTGGTAAATCACTGATTGACAAGGGGAAATAATGGCAAACAGCGTCACAGAAGAAGGCAAAAGCGCCTCTATATCGGCCTTTGATGATACGCTGTTTTTGCCCTTAACCCAGCGCTTGCAGCCGATGCAACTGGCGGTGATTGGTAAAGGTATGCAGCGTAATAATCTTTTGCTGCCACAAGTGCTGCATGCTGATATTCAGCGCTGGTATCCGTGGTCAGCAAGGCAACAAGGTGTCACGGCTCCTGCTGCCTCACTGCTGTCTAGGTTGCCCTTACCAAACCGTATCAAGAATCAGATTAAAACCATATCGAAGCCTCAGCCTGAGGCTTTTATCGGTTGGGGACGCAAAAAAAGCTTTCAGCGCGCCCACAAAGCCGCCAGCAAACAAAACTGTGCTGCGCTGAGTATCGAAGACGGCTTTTTGCGCTCATTAGACTCCGGCATCAGTAGCCGCCACGCTGTCAGTGTGGTCGTCGATGATGTGGGTATTTATTTTGATTTGACCCAAAGCTCGCGCTTAGAGCAGCTTATCGTTGCTCGTGCCAGTTTTGACAATCATAACAATCGTGACAGTGCTGGGCATCATGCGCTGCATCACCGTCGTGCTCAGCAGCTGATGTCACGCATCTGTGCAGAAAAGCTGAGTAAATATAATGCGGTGACGACTTGCCCCTCACTCAATGAGTTGGCAAACAGTAAAGCGGCAAAGCGAAAAGTCGCCAATACCGCAAGCACTCCTCGGCAGCCACATATCTTATTAATCGATCAAGTCGCAGGCGATGCCTCTGTCAAAGGGGCTGGTGCAGATAAACGTCAGTTTAGACGTATGCTAAAAGCCGCTTGCCGCAATCATCCGAATGCCCATATTTGGATAAAAGCACACCCTGCCGCCCGCACAGGCTATCTGACTGGTCTCAAACTACCCAAAAACGTGCAGGTGTTGACACAGGTGCTCAATCCTATCGCCTTACTGACACAGGTCGATCATGTGTATACAGTCAGCTCGCATATGGGTTTTGAGGCGTTGATGCTTGGTAAGCAGGTACACTGCTTTGGGGTCAACTGGTATAGTGGCTGGGGGCTGACAGATGATAGCGGTGCGCCCAAACGCTTGTATCATACTGTCATGCACCGTCGTCAAAACTTTGCGAAGGGTTTGCCGCCGTCAAACCCCCAGCCTTATTCAGCCTTATTACCACCAGCTTTTTCTCAAACGACCTCTAAAGCCAAGATGGCGAGAAACGTGAGCGCAACTTTAGAGGTACTGTTTTATAGTGCTTATGTCGATTATAGTCACTATGTTGATCCTGCGAGCAGAAAATCGTGCGACATAGAGACGGCGATTGAGTGGTTGGTGACCAACCGTCACTGGCAGTCGCAGCTGGCAGGTCGTTTGACGGTTTATGAATTTAGCCGCTGGAAGCTGCCATTTGTTAAGGCTTTTGTGGATCTGCCGCGTACTGATTTATTTATCAAACCAAAACCTCGCCTAAAAAACCTGCTGCATCCCGATCATTTACGGGTGGATTATCAGCAGCCGTTACTGGTTTGGGGCTTAGCAAAGCGGCAGCAGGTACAACAAAAACGCCAGCGCAAGCAGGTAGGTTTTGGTGCAGATAGCCCAGCTATCTACTGTATGGAAGATGGTTTTATCCGCTCCAACGGTCTGGGCGCAACGCTACTGGCGCCTTTATCTGTGGTGATAGACAGACAAGGCATCTATTACGACGCCACCGCGCCCTCGGATTTGGAGACGCTGCTACGCCACTGTCAGCCTCTAAGTCAGCCGCAGCGTCAGCGCGTCCAAAACCTACAAACCAAACTGCTCACCCAGCGAGTCAGTAAATACAATGTGGGTGCGAGCATCAGTCGTCAGGCAAGTCGTGATGGCAGCTGGCTCATACAGGCAAAGCAGTCTGGCAAGCGTCGCCTCCTCATCGTTGGACAAGTAGAAGATGATCTCTCTGTACAGCACTGCGGGTCAATGATCAAAAAAAACCGTGATTTGATCGCGCGCGTTAGGCAAGACAATCCTGATGCATACCTCATTTATAAACCGCATCCCGATGTAGAAGCAGGGCTGCGCGCTGGCAAGGTAGGCGCTGATGGCTTACAGCTGGTAGATGCGGTCGCTTATGATACCGCGATGCCTGATTGCCTAGAAGGGGTCGATGCGGTGCACACCATCAGCTCGTTGACAGGTTTTGAGGCGCTGCTTCGCGGTTTGAGTGTGACGTGTTATGGTCTGCCGTTTTATGCAGGGTGGGGGCTGACCACAGATATCGACGCGCAGCTGACGCCAAAATCTCAGTATCTGGCCAGACGTCATCGCGCCACTCCTTTATCGCTTGAGCAGCTACTGTATTGTACTCTGATTCGCTACCCGTTATATCGCCTGCCAAATGGCCATGGGCTGGCGCAAGTGGAGCAGGTCATCGACTATTTGTACCCGCCTGATGACGATGCTTTGATGGTCAGTCCAGAGACTTCTATTACTCCCAGCACCAAGAGCCCTATGCGCGCTTTATTACCAACGCCCACCCAATTAAAACGCCGCGCCGCGACGCGTTTTATGCAGTATCGCCATCAGTGGCAACAGCGCCTCAGCAATAAACCGCACTAACCTTATCTCAACAATCAACGTAAATCCCCTGCGACAGTCATGCCTTTTTTAGGTATAATTGCCTGTCGTTTATGCGGTTTTTTTGTATATTGGCCTGTTTTGATGCGACCTTCTTTTTCTTTGATTAATGGTAATTTGATACTATGACAGCTTCGATGTCTCATCTGCTTACTCATCGACATGTCTTGCTATTACAAGGAAAAATGGGCGGGTTTTTTCATCGTTTCTCAAGCTTTTTGCAGACGCAAGATATCAAGGTCAGCAAGATTAACTTTAATGCTGGCGATGCGCTGTTTTATCATCATCCCAATACTTACGAATACACAGGCACATTGGCGCAGTTTTCGTCGTGGTTGTCTGCCTTTATTCAAGAGCAAGGGGTCGATGCCATCGTCTGCTTTGGCGACTGCCGTCCGCACCATACTCAAGCGGCGCGGGTCGGTGAGCAGCTAGGCACCTCGTTTTTTGTATTTGAAGAAGGCTATTTGCGCCCTGATTACATCACCTTGCAAGAGCATGGCATCAATGGCTACTCACGCCTTAATACGGCTGATATCAAGGCGCTGAAAAAAGCCAACGACCAGCCGCTCTATACGCATAATCGCTTTTATCGCTTGAGCGTCGCGGCCATCGTTTACTATGCGGCCACTTGGCTGTATAAAAGCCGCTACCCGCATTATTCCCATTATCGTGGCATGACCGCCTGGCAAGAGGCAATCGCTTGGCTAAAAGCGCCGTGGCGCAAGCTGCGTGGCTACCTACCTGACAAGCGCTTACAACAGCGGCTAACGCGGCAAGACAGCAACAATTATTTTTTGATTAGCTTACAGGTGCATAATGACTCGCAAATCACACATCACAGTGACTATCGTGATGTGGTGCAGTTTATTGACGAGGCCATCGCAAGCTTTGCCCATCATGCCGATGCTGCGCAGCTGCTGGTATTTAAGCATCATCCGCTAGACCGAGGTCATCGGGATTATCGTGAGTTGGTAGCAAGTTTGGCGGCGCGCTACCAAGTCGCAAATCGGGTGTTTTATGGCTGTGATATGCATCTGCCCACCTTGATGAAGCACAGTATCGGAATGGTGACCATCAATAGCACCACGGGTCTACAATCGGTATATCATAAAAAACCGACCAAGGTCATGGGCCGCGCTATCTATGATACTCCCAAACTGACGGATCAAAAACCACTTGATAAATTCTGGCAGCAGCCAAAAGGCCCCGACAACGAGTTTTATCTGCGCTTTCGTGAGTATCTGATAGAGCAAACTCAGCTAAATGGTGCTTTTTATGGCAAGTCGCCATGGATATATAAGTATCTAAGCGCGACAAAAGACACTGACGATTCAGCGTTCTCTGAGAGTAAGATGCCCTAAAAAATAACGGGGATAAACGTGAAATATCGCAAAAGACACAGGCGCGATAAACAAATTAGCCAACAATCTGTTGCCTTCTTTTTTTCTGTAGCGTTATCGGCTTGTAACGTCACTGGTAAATCCTCTGCCAACGCATAAAATCGCCTTACTTTATAGTGGAAAACTGCTAGAATACGCTTTTATGTTTGCGCATAACGGTTAGCGTCTTCAGTGATTGATTAAAGACAGTGATACCGGATATCGGTCTGATAATGTCTAGATATTTGTGACTCATTTATGGGCTGCCAGTTTTTAGATAGCAACTTTTTAGATAGCGACCGTGTGACATGCGCCTGACAGCATTTGCTCGAATCTTTTATTCTATCACCCTTAATTTAGTAGGCGCTTTGTGACTGCATTAGCAAATATTCGTAACTTTTCAATCATTGCCCACATCGATCATGGCAAGTCGACGCTTGCCGATCGTTTTATCCAGATGTGTGGTGCCTTGCAAGATCGCGAGATGCAAGCGCAGGTACTCGACTCTATGGATATCGAGCGTGAGCGCGGTATCACGATTAAGGCGCAGTCGGTCACTTTGTTTTATGACCATCCAAATGGCGAGCGCTATCAGCTTAATTTTATTGACACGCCAGGCCACGTCGACTTTTCTTATGAAGTGTCGCGCTCACTTGCTGCCTGTGAAGGGGCACTGCTGGTGGTGGACGCCGCGCAAGGCGTCGAAGCACAGTCGGTGGCCAACTGCTACACCGCGGTCGATCAAGGTTTGGAGGTTATGGCAGTCTTAAATAAGATTGATTTGCCACAAGTAGAGCCTGAGCGCGTGATTCAAGAGATTGAAGACATCATCGGGATTGAAGCCATTGATGCGCCGCGTGTCTCTGCCAAATCAGGTCTAGGCGTCGATAAGCTATTAGAAACGTTAGTAGAGGTTATCCCTGCGCCAACAGGCGACCGCGAAGCCCCGCTACAAGCCCTTATCATTGACTCTTGGTTTGATAGCTATTTAGGCGTGGTATCGTTGGTCCGTGTCCGTGAAGGGACGGTGAAAAAAGGCGATAAGATTTATATCAAATCGACCAAAGAGTCTCACCCTGTCAGCTCTATCGGTGTCTTTACGCCAAAACCTGTCGACACCGGCGTCCTAGAAGCAGGGGAAGTGGGTTTTGTCATCGCTGGTATCAAGGACATCGCAGGCGCGCCGGTGGGTGATACCATCACGCATGCCAGCACGCCTGACGTTGAGCGTATCCCAGGTTTTCAGCAAATCACTCCGCAGGTCTATGCAGGCATGTTCCCTGTCGATGCCAATGATTTTGAAAAATTCCGTGAAGCCTTACAAAAACTACAAATCAACGACGCCTCGCTTTTCTTTGAGCCAGACACCTCGGATGCGTTAGGGTTTGGTTTCCGCTGTGGCTTTTTGGGCATGCTGCATATGGAGATTATCCAAGAGCGCTTAGAGCGCGAGTATGACTTGGATTTGATCACCACTGCGCCATCGGTGATTTATGAGATTGTCAAAAAAGACGGTGAGATTATCTATGTCGATAACCCATCGAGATTGCCTGAGCCAAACAATATCGAAGAGTTCCGCGAGCCGATTGCTCGTTGTCAGATTTTAGTACCGCAAGATTACTTGGGCAACGTCATGACTTTGTGTATCGAGCGCCGCGGCGTACAGGTCGATATGCGCTTTATGGGCAAGCAAGTCCAGCTGATCTTTGATATTCCGATGGGTGAGGTGGTCATGGACTTCTTTGACCGTCTAAAATCAGTCTCGCGCGGCTTTGCCTCATTGGATTATAACTTTGAGCGTTATCAAGTCGATAAGCTGGTGAAAGTGGATGTACTCATCAATGGTGATCGAGTTGATGCGCTAGCGATGATTGTCCATCAGGACCAAGCACGCTTCCGTGGCAACCAGCTAGTGACCAAGATGAAAGAGCTGATTCCGCGTCAGATGTTTGATGTGGCGATTCAAGCGGCGATTGGTAGCCAGATCATCGGTCGTAGTACGGTCAAAGCCATGCGTAAAGATGTCCTAGCCAAATGTTATGGCGGTGACGTGTCACGTAAGAAAAAGCTGTTGTCTAAGCAAAAAGCGGGTAAAAAACGTATGAAGCAGGTGGGTAGCGTCGAGATTCCACAAGAAGCCTTCTTAGCCGTGCTGCAAGTGGATAGCTAAGAGTACATGCTGCTTTGGTAAAGGTTTGATAAAAAATACGTCACATATGGTTTGATCTTATCGAGGCTGCAATAAGATAAGCCGCTCGTTAATAGGCAAGTTATTATGGATTTTGATTTTAATTTAATTTTAGTGCCATTAACCATCGGCTTAGGTATCATTTGGCTATTAGATAAGTTGACCCTCAAACAGCGTAAGACTCGCGGACGCGGCAAGGAGAGCTTATTGGTCCGCTGGGCTTATGACTTTTTCCCCGTATTGGCCGTGGTGTTAGTGGTACGTTCATTTTTGATTGAACCTTTTAATATTCCCTCGTCATCGATGGTGCCTACGCTGTACACAGGCGACTTTATCGCAGTCAATAAGTATGCGTATGGTGTGCGTCTGCCTTTGACGTACAATAAAGTATTGGACACAGGCGAGCCTGAGCATGGCGACGTGGCCGTGTTTCGCTATCCAGAAAACCCAAGTATTTACTACATAAAGCGTGTGATTGGTCTGCCAGGGGATACGGTGAGCTATGATAACGGGACGCTTGCGATCAATGACGTACCAGTAAAAACCAAGCCTGTCAGCTTTACGGCCAATACAGATCTGACGTCTCAGCTTTATTTACCAGGACAGATTGCCCCCGGTCAAATACTCACCGAAGAGAGCGCTGCTGCCATGGGCCAGCAAGAAGAGCGTGAAGCGCAGTATTTTGCCGAAACTCAAGGGGATACGACGCATCTTGTGCGCTATTTGACTGATATGAATAGTGCGCAATATGCGCCTTTTTTGCAGCAACAAGCGCCAGAAGTGGTCAGCTCTGAGGGTACACAGTGGCGTATCCAGGTACCAGAAGGTCAGTATTTTGTGATGGGTGATAACCGTGATCGCAGTGCTGACGGTCGGTTTTGGGGTTTTGTGCCCGAACAAAACCTAGCGGGCAAAGCGGTCTACATCTGGATGCATAAGCCGCCTGGCCTAAACCTGCCCACTTTTGCACGTAACGGTACGATTCACTAACCGTAAAGACTGACTAGAGCGCCTCTTCACTTAGGGTTTGGTTTGAGGCAGCGCGTACAAGCATGATATGTCTGCTGATAAAAGTAGCAGCGCCGCTATTGGTTTTTTTATCGATAATAGTTTTGTGCTACTATTGTTACTATCTAATCAACGATCGTCTCATAGGTAGGCGGCGGTTAAAAATAGTGATTTATCAATATGGACCAGTAGAGGAAAAGGATCATGCAGCAGATATCTGGCTTGGCAACGCAGCGCGGTGCAAGTGTGACCAGTATCGTTTTAGTCATTATGGTTTTGGGTGTTGCTGCCAAACTCATCGTTGCTATCGTACCCGCTCACATCGGTGATTACCAGTTAAATAAGACTTTAAGTGCCCAGCTAAAAGAGTCGAATAAGAATAATGAAACCGCCAGACAGTACGTCGAACGTGTCAATCGGCAGCTATCTATCAACGCTGATTATGACACCAAAGCAGAGGACGTCTTTACCTTTACCAATAAAAAAACGGGTCAACTGGCGATTCATAAGCAGTATGCGGTCACCAATAACTTCTTTGGCAATGTCGATATCGTTAATCGTTTTGAGGCCGATATCGATATGAGTAGCGCAGAGTAGCGCAGCCGAGCTGCCGATGATTTTTATAACGCATTTATCATTCCAACCATTCACCACCTCAGTAAAAACAGAAGGGATAACCATAAGCCACGCATGAAATCAACTTCGCAGCATTCCCAAGCGGTTACTACTCCCAAAAAAAATAGCACGTCTGTCGACAACCACGTTGTGAGTACAGAGTTTGTCCAACGATTAGCGGTTTTGACGCGCAAATTAGGCTATGTGTTCAACGATTTGAGCTTGCCAAAGCTTGCGCTGACGCACCGCTCTTTTGACAGCAAAAAAAACTACGAGCGTTTAGAGTTTTTGGGTGACGCCCTGCTAGGGATGATCGTCGGAGAAGCTTTGTACCATCGTTATCCGACGCAAAATGAAGGGCGATTGACGCGTATGCGAGCCACTTTAGTACGTCAAGAGTCGCTGGTAATCATCGCGCAAAATCTTGAGCTCTCCAACCATTTGATTTTAGGCGTGGGCGAGCGTAAAGGTGGCGGACGCAATCGCGCTTCTATCTTGGCCGATGCTGTAGAGTCTTTGATTGGGGCGATTTACCTAGATAGCCAAGACATGGACATCACGCGCCAGTGCGTACTGTCGTGGTATGGGGATTTGATCGACAATGTCAACGATCAAAAAGCCTTAAAAGATGCCAAAAGTCGTTTGCAAGAGTGGCTACAGTCCAAGCAATTTGATTTACCACATTATGAGCTATTAGAGACTCGAGGGAATGCGCCGCATCAGATATTTGTGGTGCGCTGCCATGTCAATATCAATGAATGCCCTGACATTACTGAGTCTGGTGAGAGTCGCCGTATCGCTGAGCAAAAAGCGGCCGAGCTGATGATTAATCAGTTGCACAAGCTGCCAAACTCTGCCAAAAAACGCTTATAGCAAGTGATAAACCCACAGCCTTACATATAATATGGTTATTGCAAGTAATATGGTTATTGCAAGGCAGTTTGTCCACATTGATTTTACTCGTCTTGACCGCATATATTATAAAAGTTCACCTATTTATTAGCCCATAACGCAATGGATGTTTTAATATTGGTGATAATGCACCATTTAACGCCTAGTGATTTTTTATCAAACACCGTTTGGCTGGTGATAAACCCTACAGGATTACCTTATGAGCAATCATTCTGATTTGCCATCACACAATGCAGATAATACTGACAATATGACTGAAAACACCCCCATGCCCGCAGACCAAAATCAGGTAGCAATGAGCACAGACGAGATCAATCAGTCAGAAGATGTCTCATTAGAAAACGATGCCGCCATTGAGGCATTTTTTGCCCCGAGTAGCCAGACGCGTATCGCGGAAGATTTCAAGTCGGGCTATGTGGCGATTGTTGGACGTCCAAACGTGGGTAAATCGACATTGATGAACCACTTGCTTGGGCAAAAACTGTCTATTACCTCGCGCAAGCCGCAAACCACCAGACATCGTATCCACGGTATTTTGTCAAACCATGAGATGCAAGCGGTGTTTGTCGATACGCCGGGTATCCATCGTAACGAAGTACGGGCAATCAATGAGCGTATGAACAAAGCCGCGGTTTCAGCCTTGGTCGATGTTGATTTGGTGCTGTTTGTGGTCGATTCGGATCAATGGCGTGATGATGATCTGCTTACCTTGCAAAAACTTGGTGAGACAGATCTGACCGTGGTATTGGTCATCAACAAGGCCGATACCTTGAAGGATAAAGGTACGCTACTGCCCCTGATCGAAACGTTCCACGAAAGCTTTGACTTTGCTGATATCGTTCCTGTGTCTGCGCTAAAAAACCAAAACCTAGATCGCTTACAAGAGGTGATTGCCTCACACTTACCAGTAGCGTCGCCTATTTATGATACCGAGCAAATCACCGACCGTTCAGAGCGTTTTTTGGCCAGTGAGATCATTCGCGAAAAAATCATGCGCAGTGCAGGCGATGAAGTGCCCTATGATTTGACCGTGCAAATTGATGAGTTCAAAGACGAGCCTGCGCATACAGATGCCAAAACTGGCCGTCCACGCAAAGCTTGTACCTTTATTGATGCGACCATCTATGTGGAGCGTAGCGGACAAAAAGCCATCGTCATCGGAGATAAAGGCCAGCGTATCAAGCAAGTCGGCATGGACGCTCGCAAGGATATGGAGCAACTGTTTGACAAAAAAATCATGCTGACCTTATGGGTAAAAGTCAAACGTGGCTGGTCTGATGACGAACGAGCCTTGACCAGTTTGGGCTATTGATGCGCAGCGATACCGATAGGTATAGCTGTTTTTAAGCCACCTGATAAACATGGGGGCTGAGGTAATAGACATGCGTAACGAAGCGTTAACAGGTTACTTATTGCATCAGCGTCCTTATCAAGAAAAGCGCGCATTATATTGTCTTTTTTCTCAGCAGCATGGGGTCATACATGGGGTTGGCAAAAAAGGCGCACCGCTATTTATGCCTTTGCAGCTATTTGCCAGTGGCAAGCGTGATTTAAAGACGTTTAGTCAAATCAACATCGCTGTACACAGTAACAGTAATAGACATGAAAAAGTCTCTTTAGATGCTCATCCCGATGGTACAGCGGTAGATGACGCTCACACGCTTGCTGCAATGCCTTATGAGACAATCACGGGTCAGCAGCAGTATTCGGCATTGTATCTCAACGAGATACTGTGGCGTCTTTTGCCAACCGAAGACCCAATGCCGGTACTGTGGCAGCACTACCAAAACAGCCTATACCAACTCAAACAGCCTTTAACCCAGCAGCAGCTGCGTCTATGCTTGCGTCAATTTGAAAAGCACCTATTTGATGAGCTTGGTTTTACCCTGACTCTCAGTCATGACAGTATGCAAGACGCGATTGTGCCTGAGGGACTATATCGGTTTTTGCCAGATGCTGGGTTTTTGGCCATATCGCGTGACACCATAGAGTCTGAGCGTTTAACAAGTGCCAAGGGCTATGCGGTGTTTTTGGGTGCAGATATCATAACAATGGCGCAGTCAGGCATCACTACCACGACGCTAAACGACTGGTCAAAACTACATCGTCATCTGATTGATCATTTATTAGAGTATCAGCCCCTGCAAAGTCGATTGTTGTGGCAGCAGCAGCGGCGCTATCAATGATTACGTCTAGCAGTAGTCACATTTATCAATCAATCGTTACGTCTATCAATAGTCATGCCTGTCTATTAGGTCTCGTTATTAAAAGGATGTCTTATGACCACTTCTTCATTGTCCGCCGCTCATGGTGCTTTGCAAAAACCTTTGTTAGGCGTCAATATTGACCATGTAGCGACATTGCGTCAAGCACGCGGTGTCAATTATCCAAGCCCTTTGGCAGCCGCTTTACTGTGTGAAAAGGCGGGCGCTGACGGTATCACGATACACCTACGCGAAGATCGTCGCCATATCCAAGATGCTGATGTCTATGAGATAGCAGAGCAGCTGACGACGAGAATGAATTTAGAAATCGCTGCAACAGAGGAGATGCTAAAAATTGCCAGTGAGGTCAAGCCATACTGGGTATGTCTGGTACCTGAAAAGCGTGCTGAGCTAACCACAGAAGGCGGTCTTGATGTCGCAGGGCAACTGGCTTGGTTGACTGATTATATCGGTAAGCTACAAGCTGCGGGCATTAAAGTGTCACTGTTTATTGACCCTGACGACAAACAAGTCGCAGCAGCCATCGAGTGCGGCACGGATGCCATCGAGCTACATACCGGTGCTTATGCCGAAGCAGGTTTGGCCGGTGATACAGGTGCCCAGCAAAATGAGCTTGCGCGCATCAAAGCGGCGGTTGCGACTGCGCAACGTCTCAATAACCAGCTACTGGTCAATGCAGGTCATGGCCTCACACGTGACAATGTCCATGCCATTGCACAGATAGAAGGGATTTATGAGTTAAACATCGGCCATGCGCTCATCGCAGATGCCGTATTTGCCGGACTAGAACAGGCCGTCGTGATGATGAAAGACGCGATGTATAAAGAAAGCTAAAAAACCTGCGTAGCTAGTTAATTAGAGGTTGCCTATTTAGAGACCATAATAAATAAGGCTCATTTATCACATTGAGTGGGGTGGTTTTCATTAAGCTTTTGCTTAACAATGCCGCCTTGGTTGAAAGAGATGAGATACATGGCTTTATTATAAGTGGCCGTTGGGCAGTATTTTATATGACCAAAGTGCCCACGCGGTTTGCCACTATCTCCCCAAAACTTAGTATAGTGGCGTCTGCCGCCTACGCGTAACATGACCTTACTGTGTTTTAGCTTCAGTGACTGCTGCACCAATAGCTGATCAACCTGCGTATCGAAGTGCTTGTTGTTATTTTTATCGATAAATAATAAAAGGGTTTTGTCACTGTTTCTATGACAGCGGCCACCTGCGTTTGATAAGCACAGCAACACGTTTTGTCTTCTGATAAAACTTTCAGCCTTGGCTAAAGCAAGTGTATCCTCTAATTGGTTTTTGACGCGTTCAGCTTCCATCCGCGCCAGCTGCGTCTGTATGGCTGGTGCCGCCATCATCGCTATAATAGCCATTATCGCCACAGTGATAATCAGCTGAATTAAGGTAAAACCCTGACAACTTTTATATACGTGCGGACAATTCGTGATCTTGGGTTTATCTAATGAAGTGATTGGATACGGTAAGCGGGGCGACCAGGCTATACAGTCTTTACCTCTCTTATAAAGCAGGTAACGTCTTGCTTTATCAAATAGCAGTGCACCCAAGACCAACGTTACTTTACCAGCGCAACCAACGCGGCAAATTCTAAGTAGCTCTATCCTAAGTAGCCAGTTCATGAGGCGTGTAACCTATACTAAGTGAAGGAATCTAATAACGGGGTCCCACTTATTTCCTTGTTACTTCATTGTATATTTGTGTTTTTAAATATATTGCTAGTTTTTTATCAAAGTGCCATTATTTTGCTTTACACAAAACTGTGTAAATACACTATAATCTACAGTGAATAAATGTCGACTTATGTAGTTTAAACAAAATATATGTCTACTGTCAAAAAATGTTTCAATTGGTGAATGCTGGGTTTTAGCAATAGAGAAAAACTACTAACTGTATTAAAATACGCTCAGACAGTAGGTATTGTTAAGTGAACTATCTATTGCGAACTGACATACAAAAGATAAAAAGCGTAAGGTGTGTTAGTTCTAGGTAACTTAAGCTGGTTATTGTGTTTTAGTTACGACATTATCGTGTAATAATGTGTAGCTCGTTAACGAAAAAAGTTGTAAACTGAATTGATAATCGCTAAGCTACTCCTTAATTGGTTTTGCTTTGTAACTTAAAATTCGTAAGAGATGTCTATTTTAGAGCGTCTTGAGAAGCGGTTTTGCTTAACGCATCACTAAAATTATCCTTTGGAGGAAGTCCATGAAATTGAATAAAATTGCTCTAGCTCTGGTTGCTGTAGCAGCTGCGCCTTTAGCAGCAAATGCTGGCGTAACAATCAGCCCGCTATTACTTGGTTATCACATGACTGAAGAGTTCAGTGATACTAGTGATAAGCAACGTGATATCCTAAAAACTGGTAAAGATCTATATATCGATGCCAACGGTAACTCAATTGATGGCCGTGGCGGTAACGTACCAAATGGCGGCGTAGCGCAAGAAAGCGGTCTTTATACTGGTGCTGCTCTTGGTATCGAATTGACACCTTCTACGCAGTTCCAAGTTGAGTATGGTGTTACTAATACCAATGGCGAAGCTTCAGAAAGATCAGCAGATGCTGGCGTAAACCGTTTCGACGTAGAACAAACCATGCTTTCTGGTAACTTCTTGATCGGTACTGAAGAGTTCACGGGTTACACCGACAACGCATTCAAACCATATGTATTGGTTGGTGCTGGTCAATCTAAAATCAAAGTAGAAAACCAAGAAACTTATGGTCCTGCTGAAGGTTCGTCTGTAGGTACAGTTAATGCTGGTACTGAAGTATCGAACTCTAAAGACACTATCGGTAACCTAGGTCTAGGTGCTATGTATCGTATCAACGATGCACTAAGCCTACGTGGTGAAGCTCGTGCGATTCACAACTTTGACAACAACTGGTGGGAAGGCATGGCATTGGCCGGCCTAGAAGTTGTACTTGGTGGCCATTTAGCACCTACAGTAGCAGTACCACCTATGCAAGAGCCAGTAGTTGACAACACGCCAGTTGTGGTTGTTGATGACCTTGATTCTGATGGTGACGGTGTACCTGATAGCATCGACGCTTGCCCAGGCACTCCAATGAACGTTGTCGTTGATGAGCGCGGTTGCCCAGTTCCAGTAGATATTACTGATGAGCTAAAAATGGAACTACGCGTATTCTTTGACAACGACAAGTCAACGATCAAAAACCAGTACAAGCCAGAAATCGCTAAAGTTGCTGAGAAGATGCGTGAGTATCCTAACTCTACCGCTCGCGTAGAAGGTCATGCTTCTAAGACTGGTCCTTCAGCACGTTATAACCAACGTCTATCTGAAGCTCGTGCCGTTGCGGTTAAATCTATGCTAACTAACGAATTTGGTATCGCGCCAAACCGTCTAACCACTGTTGGCTATGGTTACAACAACCCAATCGCGCCAAACGACACTGAAGAAGGTCGTGCTATGAACCGTCGTGTTTATGCCATCATCACTGGTGACAAAACAATGACTGTTGAGCAAACTAAAGACATGGTTGTTCAGTAAATAACAACTGATAGACTTAAGTCTTGAGTGAGAAACACTCATATATAGTTACAAAAAAAGCCGCCCATAGGGTGGCTTTTTTTTATTTATGTATTGAGAAAAGCAAGTAATTACATAAATTTATCGGGCAATAATGTTATACTAGCAGCCCAAACATTCTGTAAATTGACAGAGTGTACATTAGCATAGCTATCTGTATGATGAATTTATCAGTGTAGATATTTGATTCTCTTGAAATAATTAGAAAGTCGGTACTTATTGGACGACTTTTTAAATCAGTATTAAATACCTGTCTGATTGATGATAAAAGTTTATCCAGCGGCGCTTATTGCTACTGCATTTTTTTAAGACGAAACGAGCATTTTATATGGCGAACGATATCAAACACCTGCGTAACATTGCAATTATTGCCCACGTTGACCACGGTAAAACCACTTTGGTTGATAAGTTATTACATCAGTCTGGTACTTTTGGCGACCGTGCAAACATTGCTGAGCGTGCGATGGACTCAGGTGATATTGAGCAAGAACGTGGTATTACTATTTTGGCTAAAAACACAGCCATCCGCTGGACAGATCAGACTGATGGTACCGAATACCGTATCAACATTGTAGACACCCCAGGTCACGCCGATTTTGGCGGTGAAGTCGAGCGTGTTATGTCAATGGTTGACTGTGTATTGTTGGTAGTGGACGCGGTTGATGGCCCAATGCCACAAACTCGTTTTGTGACGCAAAAAGCATTTGAGCAAGGTCTAAAGCCGATCGTGGTTATCAATAAAATCGACCGTCCAGGCGCGCGTCCTGATTGGGTTATGGATCAAATCTTTGATCTATTTGATAACTTGGGTGCAACCGATGAGCAGCTTGACTTCCCAGTAGTATATGCTTCAGCGCTAAACGGTATTGCAGGTTTAGATGCTGATGATTTGGCAGAAGACATGACGCCGCTGTTTAAAACCATCGTTGATGTGGTACAGCCACCTCAAGTAGATGCAGATGCGCCATTCCGTATGCAAATCTCAAGCCTTGATTACAACAGCTTTGTTGGTGTTATCGGTGTTGGTCGTATCCAGCGCGGTAAAGTAAAGACCAACACACAGGTCACGATTATTGATAAAAACGGCAAAACACGTAACGGCCGTATTTTAAAAATCATGGGTTACCACGGTCTTGAGCGTATCGATGTAGAAGATGCTCAAGCAGGTGATATTGTTTGTATCACGGGTATCGATGCACTAAATATCTCAGACACCATCTGTGATCCAAACCATGTAGAAGCCCTGCCAGCGTTGACGGTTGATGAGCCAACGGTATCTATGAACTTCCAAGTAAACAACTCACCGTTTGCTGGTCGTGATGGTAAGTTTGTGACGTCACGTAATATTCGTGAGCGTCTAGAGCGCGAACTGATTCACAACGTCGCCCTGCGCGTAGAAGATACAGAATCTCCTGATAAGTTTAAAGTATCAGGTCGCGGTGAGCTACACCTTTCTGTATTGATCGAAAACATGCGCCGTGAAGGTTTTGAGCTTGGGGTATCAGGTCCTGAAGTTATCGTAAAAGAAGTCGATGGTAAGCTACAAGAACCGTATGAAAACGTGGTTTTTGATATCGAAGAAGAGCATCAAGGCCCTATCATGGAGCAAGTTGGTCTACGTAAAGGCGAGATGACCAATATGGAGCTTGATGGTAAAGGTCGTATGCGTATTGAGGCAACGATGCCTGCGCGCGGTTTGATTGGTTTCCGTTCTGAGTTTTTAACGCTAACCTCAGGCACGGGCATCATGACATCGAGCTTTTCTCATTATGGTCCTCAAAAAATTGGTGATGTCGGTGGCCGCGCTAATGGTGTATTGGTGTCTATGGCCAATGGCGTATGTCTAGGTTTTGCACTATTTAACCTACAAAAACGCGGTAAGCTATTTGCTGAGCCACAGCTAGAAGTCTACGAAGGCATGATCGTCGGTCTAAACTCACGTAGTGATGATATGACCGTTAACCCAACGACGGCAAAACAGCTAACCAACGTTCGTGCTAGTGGTACTGATGAAGCGTTGACATTGACGCCAGCTGTGAAGTTCACCCTTGAGCAAGCGCTTGAGTTTATTCAAGATGATGAGTTGGTCGAGGTGACACCAAAAGCCATTCGTATCCGTAAGCGTTATTTGACGGAAAGTGATCGTAAGCGTCACAGCCGTAGCAAAAAAGGGTAAGACAAACCAGAGCTTAAACATTCAGTGCTCAAATATAGTACGAAAGTTTGTTTAAGCTAAAAGTTCAGTCAAAAAACGGCTAACCCTAGGGTTAGCCGTTTTTTTGCATATGCGTTAGGACAAAGATAATAAGATTTAGAACAAAGACTAAGGTAAGGGGGTTAGAGCAAAGAAGCAAAGACTAAGGGGTTACGACCACATAGTCATTGGTATTGATTAAGATCTCTGATGGCTGGTCTACAACGATACGTACGACATTATCATTGACGGCTTGCGATTTATAATAGTTATCCTCGGCGACGGTACAGCCTAAGCAGCGACCCATGGCACTCCACGGCTCAACGAACAGCTTTTGCTGCGCTTGATCTGGGTTACCCCCGATGATAGAAAATGGCAAACTGACGATATAAGCGGCAGTGCCAGCAACTGCATTGACCAGTTGCAAAGGCTTGCCTACGACGGTATCCACGACCATGGTTTCATAAGAGGGGCCAAAGTCGTTTTCATCAATCTCTATCGCTGCCAACGCAGGCTGCATGCTAGCCGCCATAAAACCTAAGCTTGCGACTGCTGTAAAAAGTTTCTGCTTAACGGCGCGTTGGTTGTTGGCTCTAACAGTCATAATGATATCCTAAAACTCATGATTAATATGGTTTGCTGGTGCTTTTAAAGCAACTAGGAAACCGCGTCTCTATAAAGTTATCGCAATAATAGACAGCTTGAATATTACAGATAGATGAATGATTTGCACAACTTATGTAAGTGCTAGCACTATTAAAGCAAGATGTGCGTCAATAAGCAACAAAAATGCGTACAATCGCGCGGCGGAAATAGAAACGGCGATTGTATTATCGATAGACAGTAGAGCATTATGAGTGGTTGTTTAAAGCCAATGAGATAACAGTCAGTTGAGCTGCTAACAGGTGAGCACCACCTAAGAGTTTAGAGGCTGACAGTTGGCACAATAGACACTTGCTCGGCCGTTAAGTTTGATGTTTTTGAGGGGTGTATCGCAGTGTGGACAAGCTTCTCCTTGTCTGCCATAAACATTGAGTGTTTGCTGAAAATAACCCGTGGTGCCGCTTGCCACCGTAAAGTCGCGTAGAGTCGAGCCACCAAGCTCTATGGCTTTTAATAAAATATCTTTGATATGAGCGACCAAAACCAATAGCTGCTCATAGGAGAGCTGATGGGCTGGGGTCGCAGGGTGAATACCTGATAAATATAGGCTTTCTGTCGCATAGATATTGCCCACACCAACGACGACCTGCTGCTCCATAATCACTGATTTAATTGCGCGGGCGATCGGCTGTTTCTTTGATTTGGTGGTACTGGCAGCCGCTGTATCATTGCTGTCGTTAGGTGCAGTTGTCCGCTGAATCAGATGGTACAGATAGTCAGCGGTGAACGCCTCTGACAAAGGCTCAGGGCCTAAGTGATCAAGCAGCTTGGTGCGATAGTCTCGATACCAGAGCACCGAGCCAAACCGTCTAGGGTCATAGTAGTGCAGCTGGGTTTTGTTGTTGTCAGTATCGCGAAATGTGATCACCAGATGATCGTGTTTGCGTTTTTCGGTCGTATGCTCGTGTTGTTGCAGGCTGCCTGACATACCCAAATGCACCAATAGCTTTTTTGGCTCCTTTATATGAGCGTGCTGAGAGCGAGAGCCATCATCAGAAGTAGAGGGTGAGAAGTTTAGGATCAAGTATTTGGCGCGGCGCTCCACACTGACTAAGGTATGATAAATCAAAATTCCCAAATCATCTGGCATAGCCCAGCGCAGTTTTGGCTGAAACACTTGTATGTCAATGACTTGCTGACCATGTAAGGGGCTTAGGCTGGTCTTGGTGGTTTCTACTTCAGGCAATTCTGGCATGATGTTTTATGATAACTCTATGATTAAGGTAAGTTTGTAAGCTTAGGTCAAGGGACAGGCTATAAAAATACGCGCCTTATGCGACGGCACGTCTGGCATGCAAGATACCGTGCTGCTGCTCGAGCTTGGCCAATAGTTTAGACAAGTGCGCCAGTCCTGATACTTCGATATGGAACTTCAAAAAAGCGATATTGTCGTCATTACTTAACGTCTCAACTTGGCGAATATTGACGTTTTCTTTGTCAATAATCTGTGTCAAATCGCGTAATAACCCTCGTCTGTCATAGGCCTCTACATGTATATCGACTGGTTGATAGCGGCCAGGTTGGACGCGCCAGCTGGCCTCTACCTCGCGCTCAGGATCACGCTCGATGAGACGCAGATATTCTGGACAGCCACGATTGTGGACACTGACACCGCGTGACAAGGTGATATAGCCGGCGATGGGTTCGCCATGGATAGGGTGACAGCAGCCCGCCAAGTTAATTTCGATATTATCCAGTCCATCGATTTGTATCTTATAGGCATCGAGCTTGCTTGTGTCTTTGGTATCGATGCTGGGTACAAAATCCTCTGGCGGTCGCTCCGGCTCTAGCTGTAGCTGACGCGAGATATGACTGGTGAGCTGGTTTAAGCCGATGTCACCGGTGACCAACCCGACGATGATATCATCGGTATTATTGACATTAAAATACTGGGTATAGTCATTGAGATCAATACTGTTGGGATGTACGGACAAGCGCTCAAGCTCTTTGCTGAGCATTTGCCGCCCAATCTCGATGTTTTTGTCACGGTCTTGCTTATTAAACCATTGGCGTAGTTTTGAGCGTGCACGGTTGGTATGGATATAACCAAGCGAGGCCACCAGCCAATCACGATTAGGCTCACGTGAGGCTTTGGTGATAATCTCTACTTGCTCGCCCGTTTTGAGCTGGTAGGTCAGCGGCACATAGCGCTGATTGACCCGCGCTGCCTGTGCGCGATTGCCCACCTGCGTATGGACATAATAGGCAAAATCAAGGACGGTCGCGCCTTTTGGCAGCTCGGTGATATCGCCATCACGACTAAAGATATAAATGCGCTCCAGCTCATCGAAATCGACTAACTGTTCTTCTTCATCAAGCTCCAGCTCTTCTATTTCTTCGCCTGCTAAAACTGCCGAGCGCGGCTGATTGCGGGTTTCGTTATTAATGGACAAAAGCTGCCGCAGCGAGCTGATTCTTTGATTGAGGTAATTGTCTTTTTTGTTTTTTAGGCCTTCTTTATAATTGACATGCGCGCACATGCCAAGCTCGGCCTCGAAGTGCATCTCGCGCGTTCGAATCTGTACTTCCAGTGATTTGTTTTCGGCAATGACGGCAGTATGCAGCGAGCGATAGCCGTTGGACTTCGGGTTGGTGATATAGTCGTCAAACTGCTCTGGAATATAACGCCATAAGCCATGTACGAGCCCAAGTACGTGATAGCAATCTGAGGGGCTGGTGACCAAAACCCGTAGCGCCCGAATATCATAAAGCTGATCAAACGATAAGCCTTTGAGCTTCATTTTTCGATAAATCGAGTAGATGTGTTTGACGCGTCCCGACACTTCTCCTTCGATACCGGCGTCTGCCAGCGCCTCATTGAGCTTGTCCTGCACGCGCTGGATATAAGACTCGCGCTCACTGCGTTTTTCTGACAGCAGCTTAGCGATCTCTTTGTAGCGCTCAGGTGCCAGATAGCGAAAAGCCAAGTCTTCTAGCTCCCACTTTAATTGGGCGATACCCAATCGGTGCGCTAGTGGGGCATAGATGGTCATGACTTCTCGCGCCACGCGATTTTGCCGCTCCTTACTAGAAAACGTCAGCTCACGCATGGCAAAGGTACGCTCGGCAAGCTTTATCAGTACAACACGGACATCGTTGGTGACCGAGATGAGCATACTGTAGATGTTAGAGAGCTGGTCGCGCTGGTTGTTGACAAAGTGGTCTTCTAAACGCTTGTTGCTCTCGATGATCTCCGACAGCTTACCCATCGCTAGGGTATCTTTGACCAAGGTAGCGATGTCTGCTCCGAAGTTTTTTTCGATATCTGTCAGGCTAATGATAGACTTGCGCGCGCTACGATAGAGCATCGCTGCCACCAAGGCATCTTCGTCTTGATACAGGTACGTCAAAATATCGGTCATGCCAATACCTGTGACATAAGCGCCTGAGCGCTCGGACTCACTGGTATTCATATGGCTGCGAATAAACTCACAAGCCGCGCTGAGATTGGGCACCGCATCTTGGCCGATACGTTTGGCGACATTGTCCAGCCACGTTGGGACGTCGATGTTGACTTGATCTAGATTAATCGCCTCCAGCTCTTTTTTGGTTAAAGTGTTGTTTTTGTCCAAAAGCGGATTGTTTGCATACTCATTGGCAAGTTTTGGGTCATGTGTATGCAGCGCATGATCGGCGGAGCGATCAAAGGTGGTATGCAGCTTATGAGTGGCCAGTTGGTATTTGATATCGAGAGGAATTTGGGCATAGCTATTGGCAGATTGGTGAGAGCGCTGGCTCGCAACCAGTTGCGCCGCTAGTGTGGCACTGTCAGCTTGAGTGGTTTGTCCATCCACCAACGGCAATCCTTCACGAATTTTGACCATAGCCGACTCCTCTTAGCTATCTTGAATTGATTATAACTTCATCTACTCTGCACGCACTTTGGATGAGATCACAAAGTGTCAGCTATAAACCAATACAACTGCTAAAAAATCCTTTTTTAGCAGCTATAAAATGCAAGTAAAATATATAAAGCTATGAGTGCAAGTCTTCGCCATGTGCTGATAGAGTAGACATAGGAAGATTGTTTATTATTATCTCATTTTGAGGCGACAAATCAAGCGAGGCTATGTAATGTCTGTTGTTGATAGGTTGAACTAGCGGGTTTGCCTCGCGATATTATCTATAGTTTTAATAAAGACAGCGTGTTCTTTTTTTATAAGGACACGCCGGTAATATCAAACCGCAACCTTCTCAAAACGGGCAATGGACTCTACATGACCGGTATGACAAAACATATCCATCACCCCAGCATGTGTCAGGCGATAGCCTTGCTCTAATAAAGCCTTGGTGTCGCGCGCGAGCGTCGCTGGGTTACAAGAGACATAAACGATGCGCTCAGCGTTGAACTTGGGCAGATACTGCATAATTTCCCACGCGCCAGAGCGTGGTGGGTCGATCAAGAGCGCATCAAAGCCTTGGTTGGCCCACGGCTGATCTGAGCAATCATGCGTCAAATCCTGACTATAAAATTCTGTGTTGTTAAGGCCATTACGGCGGGCGTTGTCTGCGGCGCGCGCGGTCATTGCGTCACTGCCTTCTACGCCGACCACCGAGCCTGTCTCTCCGACAAGCCGTGCTAAGGGCAGACTAAAGTTGCCCAGTCCACTAAACAAGTCCAGTACCCGTTCGCCTGCTTTTAAATCCAACAAGTCGCAAGCAAGCTTGGTCATTTGACGGTTGACGGATAAGTTCACTTGCGTAAAGTCAGTTGGAATAAATTCATACGTCAGGTCAAACTCGGGTAGCTGATAATACAAACGTCCAAACTGCTGACTCATATCATCATCAGCGCTCAAGGCGATACGCTGAATGCTATCAGCACCTTTGGGCTGTAGATACAACTGCCAGCTGCGCGCTGCAAAAAACGCCTTTAGCTTTTCTACATCAGCCTCTGACAACGGCGCTAAATTGCGTACGATCAAAGCAACGGGCTGATTGCCGTCTGGTAGCCCGTCTATTTGTTCACCCATCGCCAGCTCAAGCTGGGCAATCTTGTCACGGCTCTCTAAAGTACTAATCAGCGCTTTTAGGTTTTCAATCTCAAAACCGATACGCGGGTCTAGAATATGACACTCGTTTAGCTCCGCCAAAAAGTTACTAGAGCGCTCTCGAAATCCGACCAGCGCTGTTTCTTTTTTGGCGACATAGCGTACGCCCAAGCGCGCTTTGGTGCGATAGCCGAGGCGATCACCGACCACAGGCGCCAGCCAAGTATCAGGCTCGGCATTGGCCTGATGGATGAGCATCTCTGCCAGTACAGACTGTTTAAAATTGATTTGCCCATCTGGCTGCCAATGCTGCAAGCTACAGCCGCCGCAGACGCCGAAATGCGGGCAGGGCGGAACCGCACGCTCAGGGTTTGGATTGGCCGTAATACTCACAGCGTCGCCTTCTTCAAAGCTGGCACGACTGTTGGTCAGCTTCACTAAAGCGCTCTCACCTGGTAGGGCAAAGCTGACAAAGACTTTTTTGCCGTGTTTGTCTTCGATATGGCCGTCATCTACGCCAAAGCCATTACCATATATCGCCACGCCGCGACCATCATGCGATAGACCATCAATCGCAAAAGGCAGTGGCTCGGCTTCTTTTAACCGCCGGCGCGTCTTTGAAGAGGGCTTGGATTTTTTTTTATTGGGCGGAATGGTGATTGTTTGGCGAGCGCTCTCAGGCGTCGTCGCCTCGGGTGCCGTAGAAGTCTTTGAATCGGTGGGCTGCATAAACCTGCCTTAATAATAAATGATAAATAACGAAAAATAAGGGTGAGTGCTATAAATTCACTCAAAAAAGAGTACAAGCGCTACTGGGATGAATTTTGCGCAGCCTCTGTGAACGCAGCACGCAAGTAAAATTTATACCAGTAGCGTACTTAAGCCTATAACAAATTTACTTTCAACTGACCATCTTATTTATAGCACCGTTTTATAGCTTGGGCTTTTTAAGATTTGGGCGCAGATGACCAATCAGCGATAAACTCATGATGACGTGGACTGCCATCTGCTTGGGTATATTGTCTTAAATAAGTCAGGCTCTGCTGCTGCCATATATCAAAATCCTGCAAAGACAGCTGTCCGGTTAGTCGTAGCCAGCGCAAATAAATCAGCCACGTATTCATGACATCAGACTCGCAATATATCGACAGTGTCTGCCAATCTGCCTCATTAACCAGATCGCCCACCATGCTACCATCGACACTGGTCTTGCCAGGCAGACCGTAGAGGCTTGCGACCACATCCATGGCTTCGCGGCGACTGGCACCATACTGGCTAAATCTATCCATCAAGTCTAGATGGCGAGTATGAAAGCGATTGACGTAATTATCAAAACGCATGTTTTTGATACGCTCGCCTTCTTCAAATAGCCACGGTGCTGCCAATTCGTACTGCATGGCGCGATAAATAAGCACCGGAATATCAAAGCCAGAGCCGTTCCAGCTGATCAGTTGCGGCAGTTTTTCAAGATCATTAAACGCCCGAAAAAACTTAGCAAGAATGTCTTTTTCGCTAAATTTGTCCGCCGTCAAAGAAAACAAAGAAAACTGACCGTCTTTGATATACAGCGCTGATATACAGACGATACGCTGCAGCGGCAGACGCATAAAATCATGTCCCGCTTCTTGAGTGCGTATCGCTGTCAGTGCGCTGAGGGCATCGGCATCGTTAAGCTCAGCCAACTGCGGATAGATACGGCGCGCCGCATCAGTATCGGCAACAGTCTCGATATCAAAGACCAGTATCGGGTCGGATGGTAAGGCTTGTGACATAGGTAAACCTAATTAATTGTTAGCTTATTGTGCGGCATTTTCTGTACCGTTAATGACATTGTCGTCATTAACACTGTCGTCATTTACATTGTATAAACCAGTCGATAAATAACGATCGCCGCGGTCGCAGACGATAAAAGCAATGACGGCGTCTGGATTGGCTTTGGCGACTTGTAGCGCCGCCCATGCAGCTGCTCCAGATGACACCCCAGCGAAAATGCCTTCGGTTTTGGCCAGTTTGCGCATATAGACTTCGGCGACATGTTGATCGACATCCATTACCTCATCGACCAAATCAGCCTCAAAGATGCCCGGCATATATTCAGCAGGCCAGCGGCGGATACCTGCGATAGAGGCGTCTTCATCAGGCTGTAGACCAATCACTTTAATATCTGGGTTTTGCTCTTTTAGATAGCGAGACACCCCAGTGATCGTGCCTGTGGTCCCCATAGAGCTGATAAAATGGGTGATTTTACCGTCTGTTTGTGTCCACAGCTCAGGGCCTGTGGTGAGATAATGCGCTTGGCTATTGTCAGGGTTGTTGAACTGGTCTAATACAACCCCTTTGCCATCGGCTTGCATCTGCAGGGCCAAGTCGCGCGCCGCTTCCATGCCTTCATCGACTTCGATGAGGGTAGCACCATAAGCGGTCATGGCGTCTTTGCGCTCTTGGGTTGAGTTGGTCGGCATCAGCAGCGTCATCGGATATCCGCGCATGGCAGCAACCATGGCGAGCGCAATGCCAGTATTGCCGCTGGTGGCCTCAATCAACATATCACCCGGTTTGATATCACCGCGCCGCTCTGCTTGATAAATCATATTAAATGCTGGGCGATCTTTTACCGAGCCTGCTGGGTTATTGCCTTCTAGCTTGGCCAAGACCGCCGTGCCACCCGCAATCTGCTCTTGCTCAGGCAGGCGCTGCAATTTCACCAAGGGTGTCTGCCCGACGCAATCGGCAAGGGCGGTAACTTGAGAGATGAAGGTGGCGTTTGACGTGGCCGTAGCTGACATAAGATACCCTTATTGTTAATATGAATGTTCAAACCTGACTTATGCACTTGCAAAGCGTGACACAGCGCGCAAAAATAGCGGCAAGTAAAAAGCTGCGCCATTATATCATTTTGTTTTTGCCTACGCTGAATGCATGCAGAGATTTTGGTAAATGAATGATGCTTATAAATGGTAGTTGAGACAAACACTGTTAAAATACTTGTATGATTCAGAGGCGTTATGATGCAGCCACCGCACTTATCGCCACGACTGATACCCAACGACTGATAGCTATAGCCAAGTGATAACGATAGCGCTATAGTACAGGACGCGATGGCGCAAAGTCGCTGTGATAAATCTAGCGTATGTCCTCCATTTAATTGATAGTCATCTTATCTTGTTTTTATCATTGTTTTAAAATGAGGACACGCCCTAGCAAAACATTGAGATGAGAGCGAGCTTGCATGGCACACAAAAAACGTTTTGATACCAGTAGCGCCTATGGTCAGCTGATCATATTGGTGTTTTTGCCGATATGTATATTGGCCGCTGTCGGCGGTATTTTGGTGTTTCATGAGACCATGCGTGCCAGCGACTCTGAGCAAGAAGTGTTGGCCGAGGCGGTGCTGATTCGTTATACCCCAGAGATTGCAGATCTGATTCCTGAGCTGTTAGAGCAAGAGCGCCAGCAGGCGGGCAGTGCCTCCAAGGCTGCCGTCTCGACCCTAGAGGGCATTCGTGACAGGTTAGGCCGCATGCAATCCGAGCAGCACGTGCAGCGCATCGCGATTGTTAATGAAGACAATAAGGTGCTGGCCACGGTCGGTTACGGGCTCAATGAGCCTTGGCCATTGATTGATGCTTCAGCGCAATTTATCTCGCAAAAGCCCACGCCGATCGGCACCGCTTATGGCAGCGTGCTTGGTGAGTTTGAAGGGCAGCGGCTGTGGTTGCTCGTCGATATGGACAACGAGCCACTGTATATCGCGCGTTATCGCATCGCCATGGCGCTAGTGATTACGGGGTTGTTTACCATCCTGATTTTGCTGTTGAGTTTAAACATTTACTCAAAACGCTGGATCGCACCGATTTATGAGCTGCGCTTGCAGTTGCAGCGCACTCACGTAGACAATTTATATCAGCCGATTCCGGTGGAGTCGGATGGCGAGCTAAACTTATTACAGCAAGATTTGGTCAATACCTTGCGCCGCTTGCACAGAAGCTTTCAAGACCTCAAAGACCATGCGGAGCAGACTGAGGATGATTTGCGTTTGGCGTTTGATGAGATGGAAATGCAAAACATCTCGATCAGAAACGCGCGTGATGCCGCCATCTCAACCAGCCAAGCCAAATCGGCGTTTTTGGCCAATATCAGCCACGAGCTACGCACCCCGCTCAACAGTATCGATGGTTTTATCAACCTGCTGGCGCGTCACGGCGAGCTAAATCCTGAGCAAGATTTGTACGTACAGACCATTCGTAAATCCTCAGCGCATCTGCTGGCGCTGGTCAACGATGTCTTGGATTTTTCTAAAATCGAGGCGGGCAAGCTGGTGCTTGATCGTCATGAGTTCGATCTTTATGACACCATTTATGATGTGGTCGATATGCTCTCGCCAGTCGCCGCCGAAAAAGGCCTGCGCATGGCAGTGCTGTTTTATAACGATGTGCCGATGCGTATCAATGGCGATGCCTTACGCCTCAAGCAAGTGCTGACCAATATCGTCGGCAATGCGATTAAGTTTACCGACAGTGGTGATGTGGTGGTGCGGGTCAGCCTTGATGATCACCGTGATAATTATCTGATGATAAGTGTGCAAGACAGCGGTAAGGGCATCTCGCTTGCTGATCAAAAAATGCTGTTTCAGAGCTTTAGTCAAGGCGATCCTTCTATCACGCGTCAGTATGGCGGGACTGGGCTGGGTTTGGTCATCTCCAAGCAGCTGACGCGATTGATGGGCGGTGATATTGGGTTTTATGACAATGCGCAAGAAAACATTGCCAATCAAGGAGCGACGTTTTGGTTTCGCATGCCAGCGCACGTCGATGTGCTCGAGGCGGCGACAGGGCAGACCATTGAGCTGCCTGTGCTCGCGCCGCTTGCTAGCGAAACTGATGAGTTTAATGTGCTGGTGTGGATCAACCATCCAGCCTCGATACAAGTGCTCAAAGCCAGTCTGCAATATCTACCAATTCAGCTGACCCAAGCCAACTCATTGCCAGGTGTGCTTGAATCGTTAAAAGAGCATGGTAATTACTGGGACTGGGTTATCGTCGATGATGATACCCAAGACGATATGATGGCGCTATTAAAACAAATTCGTCTGCACTATCAGGGTAAGCTTGCTGTCTTTGGCTACCAAGTGGCCGCCGATCAGGCTCTGCTCAATCGTTATCATGCCAATATCTTATATGAGCCTTTGGATAAAAGGCAGCTGTATGCCATGCTCGATACACAAAATCGCCGCCAGCCAACGAGTCTGCAAGAGCCGCGCTGGAAAGGGGTGACGGTGTTGGCGGTGGATGATCATCTGCCCAATCTCTTGGTGCTCGATGCGCTGCTTAGCGAGCTGGGTATTCATGTCGTCACCGCCAGTAGCGGTTTTGATGCGATAGAAATTATCAGTAAGCAGCAAACCAAAAATCTGAAAACTGCCAAAAACCAAAAGCAAAGCCTGTCAAACAAAACCCAGCTCTCTAAAGCCGAAGCGCGAGATGACATGACCAAAAAGTCAAACTCTGCGCTGTATGCAGAGGAGACGGCCAATGAAGATAAAGGCAGCAACCAAGACAGTTATAAAGATACCCACAAAGACAGCATCGACTTGATATTTATGGATATCCAAATGCCGCGTATGTCTGGGCATGAAGCGGCCAAACAAATCCGCAGTATCGAAAGCGATGACAGTCATATTCCTATCATTGCCTTGACCGCACATGGGCTAGCTGATGAGCGTGACAAGCTGATAGCCAGTGGTATCAACGACTATGTCGGCAAACCCATTAGTCAGCCGCAGCTGCTGCAAGTGCTGCAAAAATGGCTGGGGCGCACCTCGACCACGCCGCAACTAACCGCGCTGTCTGAGGCCAATCTACATGGACTGGGCTTGCAAGACACGGATGCGGCCTCTAGTCGCACTGACGCGCACACAGATACCGACGCGCAAACCTTCTCTGAATGGCCGCTGGGCGCGACGACCAGCACGTATCCTGTCAGTAAAAGCGAGCGCACTACAGATACCAGCGAGCCGCCAAAAATAACGCGACCATTATCACTCAAAAAAATCCGTGATGACTATTTGCGTGACAGTCAGCCGCGCGAAGATTATAGACGAGAGACACCGCGAGAGACTCAGCCGCGCTACGACAGCTTACGCTTACAAAAGCAAGGACAGGCGCCGTTGCTGAGCCCGCCATCAGGGTCAATGGATCATGCCAGCGAACCAAATATTGATCTAGCCGCGCGGCCGCAGGAGCAAAAGGATACAGCGATAGACAGCCCGCATTCAGAGATTTTGGACTGGCAAGATGCGCTGACTCGCTCAGCCAACAAGCCTGATCTGGCAGCCAAACTGATCATCATGATGCTCGACACTATCAATGATGAAAAGCAAGCGTTGACTCAAGCCTGGGAGGCGCGCGACCGTAGTATGTTGGCGCAGATTGCCCATCGTATATTGGGCGGTAGCCGCTATACTGGCGTGCCGCAGCTGCGTCAGGCCAGCCAAGATTTAGAAGATAAGTGTTTGTTGAATATCCAGCATACCACGCCTGCGCAGTTTGCCATGCTCCAGCCTTATTACGAAGCGCTACTGACCGCATTAAATAATTTGCAAACGCTGGATTTGTCCGCCTATCCGCAGCTCAATTACCATCGTCTAAGCGAAAACGACATGACGTGGAAAATGATTTAGGAGTAGTGGTTTAGAAGTAGTGATGAAGTAACAGTGATTGAGAGGCAATAAAAAACGCAACTTCATGTTGCCATGCTCGTATGGTCGATCCACCATAAAATAAATACCGTGCGACTGGGAGTGATTTTGCGCAGCATCTGCCTGCATCGCACAGCAAGCAAAATTGATACCAGTCGCGCGCAAAAAATCACGTACTTCTTTTATGTAGAGTTGACAATACAGTCTCGCTATAAAGTATCGTGGCAGTCAGTTATTGCTAAGGTAGGATATGGATAAGCCTGCTAACATTATCGCTATCAGTCTATCTTTTACCCATTCATAAATAAGGATCGTTATGAACGCCATTGCAACTTACCAATACGAAACGCTACAAATGAGTGTCACTGATAATATACTCACTGTGACGCTAAATCGTCCGCACAAAAAAAACGCCATGAGCTTTAAGGTCGTAGAAGAGCTAATCGCTGTGGCAGGCCGAGTGAGCAAAGATAAGACAATACGAGCGGTCATCTTAAACGGTGCGGAAGGGACGTTTTGTGCTGGCATCGACTTGGGCGATTTGAACCATCCAAAAAATCAAGCGTTTGCAGTGTGGGAGCTGATGAAGCCGTGGCAAAGCTCGTTTCAGCGTGTTTGCTTGGTCTGGCGCGATGTGCCAGTACCGGTCATTGCGGTCTTAGAAGGCTACTGTATCGGCGCTGGGCTACAATTGGCGCTGGCATGTGATGTACGCATCAGCCATCCTGAGTGTAAACTGTCTATCATGGAGGCCAAGTGGGGGCTGGTGCCAGACATGGGTCTGACGCAATCGGCGTATGGCGTGGTGCGAGAGGACGTGCTAAAAGAGCTGGCGATGACAGCACGCGTCGTCGATGCCAGTGAAGGCAAAGCGCTGGGTCTGGTCAGTCATTGCAGCGAGACGCCGCTTGAGCAAGCAAAGCAGCTCGCCGCTGAGCTTGCCGAGCGCTCACCAGATGCAGTGCTCGCCAGTAAGCGTGTGATCAATGCCATGCATCATCAGCCTGCAACCACGCTCTATAAAGAAAAGATGTGGCAGCTAAAAATGATGCTGGGCCGCAATCGCAAGCTTGCACTGAGAAAAGCCAAGCAAGCCAGCACCACCTTTGCCAAGCGACAGTTTCGCTAGTCTTTTATAATGAGTCATAAATCATAAGGGTTTACATCAGAGGTAGAAAAATTTAGACAGAGTCTTATGTTTTATATTGAGTGTTTTTAGTGGTTAAGGGTTGTTTTAGTCGCGTTAGGCGTCTATTGCAATAGCGGTCAAAATCACGATATAACCACCATATAACATTGTTCGCTTGCATAGACGTTAGTAAATATGCACTATTGCTATAAGCTGCCATTTTATGACGGCAGCAAATCAAAAACGCTATCGTAAAGCCATAAAATATAAAACAATAATCACTATATAATCTGGTCTAAATATGTCTGCTCCAAAATCCTCCCCATCTCCCAAACCCATCGCCGCCGAGCGCGTTCGCTCGGCTGATTTGCCCGTTGCTTGGATTATGATGCTCGGGCTGATCGTCGCGGTAGGGCCTTTATCCATTGATATGTATCTGCCTGCGTTACCGTCAATGGCAGACGATTTCGGTGTGTCAACCGCCTTTATGGCCAACTCAGTCCCAGCGTATTTTGTGGGTTTGGTATTTGGTCAGTTGTTTTACGGCCCCTTTAGCGATCGTGTTGGTCGAGTCAAGCCGCTGTATATGGGCATGACGCTTTATGTGATTGCTTCTGTTATCTGCGCGACCACTGACAATGAGTACGTATTATTTGTAGGACGAACGATGCAAGCATTGGGTGCTTGTGTGGGGGCAGTGGTGACCCGTGCTGCCATTCGAGATCGTCTAACAGCCAAGCAAACCGCAAAAGCTTTTTCGATTATGATTTTGGTGATGGGTCTGGCTCCTATATTAGCGCCGTCGCTTGGGGCGCTATTTCTACAGTTTTCTACTTGGCACTCTATTTTTTGGTTTTTGGCCGCTTTTGGTGCTCTCAATCTATTACTGACGAAGTTTTTCTTTTTCGAGACATTGACCGAAGAAAATCGTAACGTACGTCCAGCAAAAGAAGTGCTGAGCCAGTATTGGGACTTATTAAAAGATCCCAGCTTTAACTACCCTGCGATCGGTGGCGGGCTGTTGATGGGTGCGATGTTTGTCTATATCAGCTCAGCTTCTGAATTAATCATGGACACTTATGGCGTCTCAGCCACGCATTTTGGCTGGTTGTTTGGGATGAATGCGGCAGGGTTTGTGGGTTTGACTCAGCTGAATCAATGGTTGACCAATCGCTTTCGTATCTTGAGCATATTACGTTTCGGGGCGATGATGCAGGTGCTCTCTGCCGGCACGTTGTTTTTTGTCGGTATATTTTTGGGGACCGATGCTTGGTTGCCACTGGTGCTGGCGTGTATTTTCTTTTGTATTGCAGGCTTGGGATTGACCCAGCCAAACGCCTCGGCGATTGCGCTGGCTTTTCAAAAGCAGCGTGCGGGTATGGCAAGCGCGCTGCAAGGCTCGCTGATGTTTTCAGTGGGTATTTTTGGCGGTTTATTATTAAACTTATTCCCTCTTAATCCAGTGTTAAAAATGGGTATTGCACTTTTTGTCCTGATGAGCTTGGGTACGTTTTTAATCTGGCAGATAGATCGTAATTTAGACCTCGATGACGCAGAGTAGCGGCTGCAAGTTTTTGAGACACCCAATATTGGGTGTTTTTTTTGTCTTAATAAAAGGGTTCTGATACATGAGCGCTACGCGTGGTAATGCAGAGCCTGATGCTTTTATAAGACACGCCTTATAATGACTGAAGTGTCATGTTTAATCGTAGTTGATTGAAAATAAATAGTTTGTTGTCACCAAACAAATTTATCAGAAATATTTCATTTGGAAAAAAATTAGTGTAAATTGTAACTTTATGTTTACAATGTAAGGTTTTTTGAAACTGACAGTTACCATACAGTGATGTTAAGACAACAAGCGTTTCAACTTTAAGGACAAAACATGATGCAGTTATATAGAGTAGTACCAGTTATATTAAGCGTTGGTTTATTTGGTTGTGGTAATTCTTCTACCACAGAAAATACCAACGCAGCTGGCACACCAGTGACAAAAAATGAAGACAGTTTTGTAAGTAACTTACCGGATACTGCTCCAGTCATCAAAGTGGGTACTGAAGCCAATTATGCGCCTTATGAGTTTAAGGATGAATATGGAAATGTAACTGGATTCGATATCGAGCTAATGCAACATATTGGCGAAAATCAAGGGTTTAAAATCGAGGTTTATAACGATCCTTGGGAAGGATTATTCAATAACTTGGATAACAAAAGCCGAGATATGGTTGCGGCAGGTTTGACCTATAGTAATGAAAGAGCTAGTAAGTATCTACTTTCAAATCCCTATGCACCGCTCCCTACTAGTATTGTATATCTAGATAAATCATTAAATATCCAGTCTTTAAACGATTTAGGTAACGTCAGACTAGGTGTTTTGAGTAACTCAGAGCCTTATGAATATTTTGCTAAGGGAGAGTACAAAACTGAATCTGTAGAACAGTACCCAACCACGTTTGCAGCAGTAGAAGCCATGGCGCAAGACAAAGTTGATGCTGTAGTAGATGATTCGGGTGTACTTCGCTATACCCTAAACGACTTACCAAGCCTCCAGCCACTATACTTTGATTATGAAAGTATCAAAGCAGAGGGTGCTCGAAAAGTATTTTTGATTGATAAAAGCCACCCTGACTTACTTAAAAAAGTAAATACTGGCCTTAAAGAGCTTCAAGAAGATGGCACCTATGCCAAATTAACCACTAAATGGTTTGGTACAGATCTGACAAAGACGTCTTTACAGCAACAACAAATGTTGCAGTAGTCTTAAGTGTAATAGTGATGGAACGTATTATTTTTAAATAAATAATAAATATGAATTTATCTATATTAAAAGGAATATGCTATGACTGTATCAACTCAAAACGGTAACTCCCGTTACCGAGGTTTGATTCTGTCCATCGCTGCCTTCTTGGCATTGATTGGGGTGTTGCTCGCCTTTACGTTTTATACATCAAGTGTTCTTGAACGTAATACAACACTTGTAAATATATCTAATAAAACAGCTAATAATGCTCAAGCGATTATTAAGGACCTGTTTGACTTGCAAAGTAGTGTGGGGGAGCATATTAACTCCCCCCATCAAAAGCGTGTTAGGGAAAGGTTGGAGAGTAACACTCAAGAAATCGATCAATTGCTTATCAGTATGCGTGAGGGTTCGAAATATACCGATGCCGCAGGTACTGTTTATAATATTCCTAGTATCAAGACAGCGGGTGAGTTGGCAGCTTTAGAAGAGGCACGGGGAGAGTGGAATACTCTAAAACCACTAATTGTCAATTATTTAGAAACTGCTGGTGATATCCGGATTGATTCTTCAGATGAGCTGGCATTAGCTTATGAGCAAGCCAAAACCTCCAGTTTGCTGATCAACGACTCGCTAGATAATCTGACACGCGACGTATTTAGTAATGCAGAGCGCCAAGCCACCACCATTCGTCTAATTCAGGTGTTGGGTGTTGCGGCGATTTTTGCTTACTTTTTGATTTTCGTATTCTTCTTTGTGCGCCGCTTACGTGAGACCGATGCCGAAGCTGCTGCTGCGCGCCGCGAAACACAAGAAATCATGGAAACGGTCAATACTGGTCTATTCTTGCTAGATAAAGACTTAAAGATTGGTCAACAGCACTCTCGTGCCCTCAATGGCATCATCGGTGCTGACAATTTGGCAGGTGAGAACTTTACCAGTGTCTTACGTGGTCGTATCTCTGATAAAGACCTAAACACCACCAAGCAGTTTATCGAGCAGTTATACAACCCGCGCGTCAAAGAAAAGCTGGTGGATTCACTAAACCCTTTACATAAGGTCATGCTACACAACGCCGGTGAAAATAAAGGCGCTGATAGCCGCTTCTTGGATTTTAAATTCTCACGCGTTTATGACAAAAAAGACATCGCCCGTATTTTGGTCAACGTCAATGATGTCTCTGATGCCGTCTACCTAGAGCAGCGCTTAGAAAAAGAGCGCTCGCAAAACGACATGCAAATCGAGATGCTCACCACCATCTTAAATGTAAATCCTAAGATCATTAATGAGTTTATCGCCAACACTGATGCGCATATCAATAAGATGAACAACATCTTAAAAAATCCTGGTAGCTCACAATACGAGCTCGAAACCAAACTAAAAGCCATTTATCGCGAAATGCATAGTCTAAAAGGCGAAGCATCAGCGCTAAAACTGCACAGCTTTACCAAGATTGCCTCAGATGCCGAAGACAAGTTGCATGCCTTACAAAACCAAGGTCAGCTATCAGGTAATGACTTCTTGCCATTGGCGGTACATCTAGATGACTTACTCAGCCTATCGAACACCATTGCCACGCTAGGTGAGCGGATCAATCGCTCGGAGCCTGCCGCTAGTAAGCCCGCTACTACCTCTACCACCGCATTAAGTGATGCCGTGGCACAGCAAAGCATAGCGCTTGCTGAGAGTACCGCACCCAAAAGCCAACCAACCAGTTTATCGATTGGTAACATCAGTTTGGATGGCGGTCAAGATATCGATTTGAGTGATAATGCAGCTGAAGACCAGCTGTCTTTTTATCGTGATTTTGCCAAAGATATCGCTGCAAGACAGGGCAAGCAAGTACAGCTCAACAGCCATACATTGACCCAAGTCAATATCCCAGAGCATCTGGCCAAGCCCATCAAAGAGATTGGTATCCAGCTGCTACGAAATGCCGTGGTGCACGGTGTCGAGGCACCAAGCGTCCGTCATTCGCTCGGTAAAGAAACAGCAGGCAAGATTGATCTAGAAGTACAAGACAACGGCCAAGAGGTTATGCTCATCGTGCAGGACGACGGCCAAGGCATCGATTACGACAGCATCCGTCATAAATTGGTGGCAGAAAACCACGTCGATAATGAAGCAGCAAGTCAGCTGACGCATAGCGACTTGCTTAAGCAGCTGTTTTCTTCAGGTTTTTCTACCAAAGAAGACGCTGATGAAGACGGTGGCCGCGGCGTGGGTTTGGATATCATCAAATCACTGGTCAAGGACTACGACGGCAAGCTGAATGTAAATAGTGAACGGGGCAAAATGACAAGATTTGTCATTACACTACCAAAAGCTTAATAAGAGAGGTTAGGCATATTGTGCACCACAACAATGTGCCTCATTACAGGTAATAGGTTATGCATAAATTAATGATTGTTGATGATTCTAATATCATTAGAAACCGTATTCAGCGTGCGTATGACTCAGGTGAGTTTATGCTGGTCGCTACTGCGACCAGTGGTGTGCAGGCGCTAGAGAAGTTTAATATCCATCGTCCTGATGTGATCACCATGGATCTGACCATGCCGCAAATGGATGGTCTGGAGTGTATCGAAAAAATCATCGCCACGGATCCCGATGTCCGTATTTTAGTCGTATCTGCCTTGTCTGATAAAGCCACGGGGATTGAGGCGCTATCGCTTGGTGCCAGTGGGTTTTTGTGCAAGCCATTTTCAGAAGAAGAGCTTGTAGAGTCTTTGCACGAGCTGGTGCAAGATTAATACCATTCAACGACTTGAGTAATGTCTATATGAAAGAACAAAAGCTACAGATTTTTTTAAACATCATTAGCAATTATTTTGATCAGTTTGGTGGAGAAGAGCTCGTCGCTGACACGCCGTATTTGCTAGAAAACAAACAGCCCAAAGTACATGACTACACTGGTGTGATTGGTATCTCTGGTGGTCAAAAAGGCGTGGTGTATTTTTCGGCGACTCACAAGTTGTTGTCCTCGCTACTAGATAGCATGGGCGAGACTGATAAAAGTGATGACAATTATATTGATCTAGCAGGCGAGGTTGCCAATACCATCGCAGGCAACGCCCGTACTGAGTTTGGCTCAGAGTTTCATATCTCGGTACCGTTTGTGTTTAAAGGAGCGCCCAAAAGTATCGTCCTACCAAACGATGAGCGTTCTTTTATCATCCCGATCACTTGGCATTCGCAAGTCGGTGAGATTGTGGTCTGTTTGCAGGACTGATGATCTCGCTATTACGTTTTAATACGGATGTTCGTTATTATGATTAAAGTAGAAAAATTGGGCGTATTTTTAAGTTCGATTAATGCGTTTTTTACGCAGATTGATGGGACAGAAGTAGACATCGATACGCCTTATTTAAATAACAATAAGACAGCGGTAGGCTATGACTACAGCGGCGTTATCAAAATCTCAGGTCCGCTACAAGGCTGCGTCTATGTCAGTGCGCCAAGCGCGATGCTGCGTGCGGTGGTTCAGGCGATGGGCGAGACCGACTCCTCTATTACGATGCTGAAGGATTTGCTCGGAGAGATGGCCAACACCATCTCCGGTAACGCTCGGACGGAGTTTGGGTCAGAGTTTATTATCTCGCCGCCGCACATCGTCGAGAGCGCGCCCAACGTATCGTATCTACCCAAAGATCGGCAAAGCTATATCACGCCCTTTACCTGGCGTGGTCACAAGGCCGTCATCGGTATCTGCATCACTTAATGACAATTAACTGATCAACGACAATCAACTGACAGCGTCTCGTTTATCGCTTTGCCTCAACGAAAAGCGACAAAAAAGCGACAACAGTAAAAAGCGATACGATGGTATCGCTTTTTTGTTGATACGACGATTTGAGGTGTGAGGCTCACGAGTTGTTAAATCGCGGTTTGTCCTCATAAAGCGCTGGAGGTTGTGAGGCGTTGTATGATAAAATACGGCGCAGCTATTTCTATAATTTGCTTTATAGGAGGGGTTTGAGTTTTTTGCTAAAACCCAACATGGCTTCTTTTTTACACCAACCAATGACACACACATCATGGCAAAAAATTGCTGGGTGTTTGGCGACTTGATTAATTTGCAAGTTAGGTCAGTGCCATGATTATAGGCACGACCCACAGGTAGATGCGTGTTGCTAGATAGGCAGTTTTTGTGATGTGGAGGCATAACCCAACCAACAGGATATTTCACATGGCTACAAACAACCCAACCAAAATCGAAATGCGCGACTTACTACAAGCCGGCGCTCACTTTGGTCACCAAACACGTTTTTGGAACCCAAAAATGGGTCCTTATATCTTTGGTGCACGTAACAAAATCCATATCATCAACCTAGAGCACACCGTAAAAGCGTTCAACGAAGCGTTGACTTACGTAAACAGCCTAGCTGCCAAGAAAAACAAAGTATTGTTTGTTGGTACCAAACGTGCCGCTAGCGGTATCATCCGTGAGCAAGCCCAGCGCGCTGGCATGCCATACGTCGACCATCGCTGGTTGGGTGGTATGTTGACCAACTGGAAAACGCTACGTCAGTCGATCAGCCGTCTAAAAGAGCTTGAGAAGCAATCAGAAGACGGTACTTTTGCTAAGTTGACTAAACGTGAAGCGCTTGAGCGTACTCGCGATATGGAAAAACTTGAGCGTTCACTAGGCGGTATCAAAGACATGGGCGGCCTACCTGACGCTATCTTTGTGGTAGACGTAGATCACGAAGCGATCGCTATCAAAGAAGCCAAAAACCTTGGTATCCCAGTAATCGGTATCGTTGATACCAACTCTAGCCCAGACAACGTTGACTACATCATCCCAGCTAACGATGATGCTATCCGTGCTGTGACTCTATACGTCACGTCTATGGCTGATGCGATCATCGCTGGTAAAGAATACGCACAGACTCAAGCGGGCGGCAAAGCTGAGCAAGCACCTGCCGAAGAAGCCAATGCAGAAGAAGCAGCAACGCCAGCTGAATAATTCGCTGCATCAACAGTGTTACTTTGTAAGGATGTCTTGATAGCACCGCTAGCAGCATCCATATAAAGTCATTAATGATAAGCTCGTAGTAGGCATGATGCAGTTTTACTCGTCATGCCTTGTTGTTAAATAATAGCGCTGAAACCATGGCTATTACATAACGTGATGAAATGATGGCTGTCAAACGCCCTCAATTAACCACTGCTATTACATAAAATATATTAAATACATGCTGATGACATGATCGTCATCTATCATAAACTGGCCAAACGAGTATTATCGTTTATTCCAGTGGGTAGAGTCGCTCGATGTCATGATTTGTTTTTATTAATAAGCAGATAATACGAGCGTTTTTCTTAAGTCATCAGCAGCCTTGAGAAAAATAGACATTAAGCCCTCCTATACATAACTATACTAAGGTGACTCTTATGACAGAAGTAAAAGTATCTGCCAAAATGGTAAAAGAATTGCGCGACCGTACTGGTCTTGGCATGATGGAATGTAAAAAAGCCCTACAAGAAGCCAATGGTGATGTTGAAGTTGCCATCGATAACTTGCGTAAATCTGGTCAAGCAAAAGCGGCCAAAAAAGCAGGTAACATCGCAGCTGACGGCGCTATCATCATCGCTCAAGGCGACAACAAAGCGTTTTTGTTAGAAGTAAACTGCCAAACTGACTTTGTGGCAAAAGACGCCAACTTTACTGCTTTTGCAGAAAAAGTAGCCAACATCGCGCTAGAAAATAACGTCACAGACGTTGCTGCTATCTCTGAGCTACCATATGGCGATGGCCAAACCGTTGAAGAAGCACGCGTGGCTTTGGTACAAAAAATCGGCGAAAACATTCAGGTGCGCCGTGTAGAAACTCTAGAAGGTGCCAACCTAGCATCATATCGCCACGGTCTACGTATCGGTGTTGTGGTATCGTATGAAGGCGGCAGCGAAGAGACTGGCAAAAACCTAGCGATGCATATCGCGGCGTTCAACCCTGTAGCAGTCGACGACGAAAGCGTTGATGCTGATGTGTTGGCTCGCGAAAAAGACATCATCGAAGCCAAAGCCAAAGAGTCTGGCAAGCCTGACAACATCGTTGAAAAAATGATCGAAGGTGGCCTACGTAAGTACCTAGACGAAGTAACTCTACTACGTCAGCCATACGTCATGGACAACGACAAAAAAGTTGGCGATGTCCTAAAAGCGGAAGGCGTAAAAGTACTAAGCTTCAAACGTCTAGAAGTGGGTGAAGGTATCGAGAAAAAGCAAGAAGACTTCGCAGCTGAAGTTGCAGCAGCTCAGGCGGCTAGCAAGTAATATCCAAGTAACATCTCTGTGCACTTGCACTGATGAGGACGGTTAAGCCATTGGTTTTGCCGTCAGACACAAAAAAGCCCGTTACTCGATAACGGGCTTTTTTGTGTCTGAGCTTGACCCCTTTATGGACTTACTAGCGTAAGGCTTCGTAGGCAGATTTGATATAACTTGGGCTATTGCTATTACTGCTCGTGCCATAGCTGACATTTTGTAGTCCATTGTTTGTACTGCTCATATTGACTTGATTGCTGGCATTGATACTGGCGTCAGACAGACCGGCGTCATTTTTGTATAAGCTATGATAGCGGCTCATCACTCTTTTGACATAGTTGCGCGTCTCTTTAAAAGGCGGGATGCCGCCGTATTTATCGACATTGCCCTCGCCTGCGTTATAGCCTGCCACAGCGTGCTCGACGTTGTTATTAAAACGGCGCATCAGCCAGGCGATGTATTTGGCTGAGCCTTCGATGTTGTCGGCAGGGTTCCAAGGGTTGCCCACATTAAATCGCCGTGCGGTAGCAGGCATCAGCTGCATCAGCCCTTGAGCGCCGACTGGTGAGCGAGCATTTGGATTAAAAGCCGACTCAGTATGCATCATGGCTTTCATCAAGGCAGGATCGACGCCATGACGTGCCGCGGACGCGCGAATATAGCTGTCATAGGCGTTGCGACTGGCGCTACTACTTGCCGGACTGCTGCCATAGCCATTGCTGCTGCCGTCATATATCTTAGAGTCTTTATAATAAGTGACTTTGACTTTTTTGGTGAACTTATCAAAGTTGCCACTGGGGCTAACGTTGGTCAACAGCACCTGACCGCCTTGGTCTTTGTAGATATACATATTGCCCGCATGAGCACTCACACTCAAGCTTGAGATAGCAAGGATACTGGCAATGCCAGTGATGGCATTAAATAAAAACGGAGACAAACAGCGAGTCTTGATGGTAGTCGTATTTATCATAGAGATATCACTTTTTATCGAGTAGTCGCAAATGACTGTCGCTGATGAGTCGGCCAGCTTATAAAGGCAAGTGCTTATTTTATTTGCTGTGTTTTGTCGCCAGCTACCTAGCAACAACCCTGACGTCTTCATGTTTTGTTAAAATCATTTGCAATAGATACAAAAAATAATAGTTGTTTACTATAACATATAATAAATTTTTGACGCATAGGATTGTCAAAATAATATGCAAAAGTGAGCGTTATTTTGTAAATAATACGAAATAAATCAATAGGCTATCATTTACAGTGTACGTATATCAGTGCCAGCTCAGCTGCTGTAAGGGCTGATGGTGGTAGTAAGTGGCTATGATAAGTGAGTAGGAGCGGTGGGATAAGAGCAAGAGGATAAGAGCGGCCAATGCTTTGAGTTTGTCCTTAATTGATGAGAGGTCAGGGAGTAGTTATAACGCAACGGCACTGATGAATATCGGTACCCAAATCGCGGTGACCAGCCCATTGACTGCCAGTCCAAAGGCTGCATAGCGTCCGGCGGTATGACTGATCTGCCACGCTTCGACTGTACCAAAAGCGTGAGCGGCCAAGCCAAGTGCTAAGCCTTTGGCACGGTCATCATCGACACGGCGAAATAAAAAGCGCGCCAAAGTACCCCCAACGATACCTGAGACAATGATGATAAGGTTGGCCATCGCCAGCGGCGCTTTGATCAAATCCGCCACACTAAGACCGATAGGGGTGGTCACTGAGCGGGTGGCAAATGCCAGTATCGTCTCGTGACTGAGTGACAGCAGATAGGCGAGCGACATTGGCAGCAAAGCACCGACCACGCTTGCAATCATGACGATAAGGGTGAGTTTTTTGACAGGTAAGCCTTTAAAGTTCATGGCGGCGAGTGGCACTGCCAATAAAACCGTGACGTATCCTAAGAGATGGTCAAACACAGGCTTTGCGACGCTATAGTAGTGATTGTAGTCCCACTGCAGCACAAACAAAAACAGCAAAACCAGCGCTAAGGCCGTGATGACCATCGGTAGCCACGATAGCTTACGCGCTAAGATACGGGCAATGACGTGGGCGACCAAGGTCAATAATATCGCCGCAAGGGTTGCTGTCAATACGCTATCAAAAGTCATAAGTCTGCCTTGTTCATTCAGCTGAGCGCTGCCCTTATTGCTTGCTGGTGATGCTGCCGGTGTCGTCAGCTTGCGAGTCACTATCACTATTAGAGTTAGACTCAGAGTCTTGATTGAGCCAGCGATTGGCCAATAATGCTAACCCCCAAAGCGGTATCAAGGTGCTGATCAGCATCGTCAGCATCACACCCCACAGCTCGTCTCCTAAGGCAAATAACAATAAACCTGCACCAGCAGAAACGGGCAAAAAAGCAAAACCGCTATCAACCAATAACGTATTGCTGGCTTGAGTGAGCCAGCTAGGTAGGCCTTTTAGCAAACGCCACGCCATCAATACCACAAACATCGCCACCAAACCGACGATATTGGCCGCTTTTTCGATACCTGCCCATTGACAGACCAGCACCGCTGTTTCACGGACAAAAATAACCATCGCTAATGTTAATATCAGCGCCAGCCATAGCGGTAGGTTGGAGGAGTGAGTGGACTTCATAAGCAGTTTTGGCCAAATCGGAGATGGGTAGGCGCAGCGATAACGGTTGGCGCATGGCTATGGCAGCTGCATCCTTATAAGTACATTGTGTCGTTATGGTATTTTGTATATGGCATATCGTATAGGCGATTATATAGAGAGTCACGTAACTAATAAAGCCTATCGTCGTGACTAAATAAAAGAGAGATAAAGAGAGATAAGATAAAGAGATACACTGCATACACTCGCTAGACTGGTACAAATTTTTTTGCGTGCTGTGCTTGCGCCGACAGATGCTACGAAAAATTTATTTCAGTCTCGCTGTATCCTTTTTTTATGGACCTGACTATAGGTATAACCGCCCTAGTATCATCGCGCTATTCGGTCTTATGGTCTTATGGTCTTATGGTCTTATGGTCTTATGGTCTTATGGTCTTATGGGAGATGATATTGTGAAAACAGGTTTTAGGAAAGGTGGCTTTAAGAGAGACAGCTTTAAGAGAGGTAATAAAAAACAGACGATATCAGCGATACCGTCTGTGTGTAGGGCTTTGTCTGTAGGTATATCAAAGCGGTTTGCAAATAAAAGCTGAGCCGCCCACCGCCTGCTCTTATAAGTTATGAGTCAGGCAGGCTGCTTTTTTGAGGAGAAGACTGTGCTGTGTTTGTCTCAAACTCATCAAAGGCTTTTTCTTCGGCCGCAGTCAAGGTAGGCTCTACGTTTTCATCTGGCTTTTCAAACTCTTCAAGCGTCGGCATCAGTAGCGTCGCTTGCGCCAGTGGTAGGACATCTACAGGATCGAGATTGGCTTGTCCAAGCAGCTGTTTGAGCCGCTCGCTTGGCAAGCGAATGGTTAGGCACTCGTGACCTGTGTCATCATAGCTTTCTTCTAAGATAACGCCTAGCTCATACAAGGTGTTTTTAAATTGACCCGCACCATAAGGCAGTGTCAAATCAAAGGTGGTCAGTGCGCCAGTGAGCAGCTGCTGTACGGCAAGCGACAGCGCTTCTATTCCGAGGTTTTCTTTTGATGAGACGTAGACGCGGTTTGGCTGGCCTTCGCTGGCATAACCAATATGAGCAGGCTCGCCTGTGATATCGATTTTGTTGTACACATTGAGCACGGGCACATCGTTATCAATTTCGGCCAAGACATTTTTTACCGCTTCGATTTGCTCGTGCATGTCTTCGCTAGAGGAGTCGATGACGTGTAGTAGCAAGTCCGCCTCTAGCGTCTCTTCTAGTGTCGCGTGAAACGACTCGACCAGCTCGTGCGGCAAATGACGCACAAAACCGACAGTATCGACCAGTACCACACGTCCCACACCTTGCCAGTCGAGGCGACGTAGCGTCGGGTCTAGGGTGGCAAACAGCTGGTCGGCGGCATAGATATTTTCGTCGACCAAGCGGTTAAACAGTGTCGATTTACCAGCGTTGGTATAGCCGACTAGCGAGATGGTCGGTACGTCAGATTTTTGTCGACGGGCGCGGCCTTGTGCGCGGGTTTGCCGTACTTTTTCGAGTTTGTTTTTGAGCTGATTGACTCGCGTTTGTAGTAAGCGGCGATCGGTCTCAAGCTGGGTCTCACCCGGCCCGCGCAGACCGATACCGCCTTTTTGCCGCTCCAAATGCGTCCAGCCACGTACCAGCCGTGTCGATAAATGGTTGAGCTGCGCCAGCTCCACTTGTAGCTTGCCCTCATAAGTGCGGGCGCGCTGAGCAAAAATATCCAAAATCAGTCCGGTGCGATCCAGCACGCGGCATTTGACCACCGACTCGATATTACGCTCCTGCGAGGGCGATAAGCTGTGATTAAAAAGAACAATGTCGGCGTCGTGCTCACGCACTAGCTCTGCAATCTCTTCTGCTTTGCCGCTACCCACAAAAAACTTGGCATCAGGTTTTAAACGTGAGCCTGTCACCAATGCCAAACGATCGGCGCCTGCTGAGTCTGCCAATAGCTCAAACTCGCTAAGATCGTCAGGGTCTTGGATTTGACGAATGTCTAAATGTACGATGATGGCACGCTCGCCACCTTCATGTCTTTCAAAATAATCCAAAGAATATCACCTATTTAATAAAGTAAATAAATCGCTGCCATTTGTCTGTCAACTATCGAGGCGGCGTTCATATGACCTTTTATATGTGGTCTTATCTATTGATATTAAAGCGTAACGGCACAATTAGCGATAGATTTATGTTACACAGGTTTGTGTTTCCTAGCGCGAAGAGCGGCTGGTAAGTTAGCGCGTTTATAAGCGGCTTTATTGCGCGTTTGTATAAAACTCGGCACTGACTCAGTGAACAGGCTATCACTGAGTCGCATAACTTTGCTATACTTAGCTCGTTTTTTTGTTGATATAAACAGCAGTTATTTAATCATGAGGGCGAAGATGAGCCAAGCTAAGTCAAACTTTTCACTCAGACAACAGCTAGGACGCGGCAAGCAAATCGCTGGTATGACCACAACGATGGTCGGCGGACTGCGGGCCGCTCAGCGTCTTGGTGCCTTTAAGCAGCCGCCACGCGAAAAGCTACCCCGTTATATTCAGGCGTTTTGTCGTAAGATGGCAGGCTCTTTTGGTGTCAAAGTCATCGAGGTCGAGCCAGTACAGCAGCATCATGGCCTGTGGGTGTCCAATCATGTGTCATGGATGGATATTCCTGTCGTGGGAACGGTAAGCCCCGCGTTTTTCTTATCCAAGGCGGAGATTGGTGAGTGGCCTGTGTTTGGTAAATTAGCGCATGCTGCCGGCACGCTCTTTATTGAGCGCGGCTCCGGTGATGCAGGCTCAGTGGCCACGCAGATTGCTGAGTTTTTGACCAAAGGGTTTTCGGTTATCTTCTTCCCTGAAGCGACCACTACCGATGGCAAAAAAGTCAAGCGTATCCACGGTACCCTGCTACAAGCTGCGATAGATGCAGATGTCCCCGTGCGACCGATCCTTATCGCTTATGTCGACAAAGACGGAGCGCTCAGTGAGGCATTGCCGTATTATGGCAAGATTACCATGAAAGAGAGCCTAAAAAAGGTGCTAGATAGTAAAGACGTGATGGCTTATGTGTTGCCATTAGAGCCGATAGACCCTAAAGGCTATAGCAAAAGCGAGCTGACCGACTTGCTGCAAAGAAAAATGCAAGAAGGGTTGGCCGATCTGCATGCGCGGGTACTGAGTGTGCCGCCTAGTCAATAATCAGCTGAGCTGTACAGTCAAATGAAAAGTCGCTGAATAAAAAAGGCGCCAATCGCAGCAATACTTACCGCGATTGGCGCTTTTTTTAGTGCTTTGTCAGTGACACATTGGGCGCCGCTTATTAAGGTGACGGATTGGGCTGGCGCGTGTGCACTGCTTCAATGGCATCCAAGACATCGTCAGTGAGCGTCAGATCAATGCTATCGATATTGGATTTTAACTGCGTAAGTGTGGTCGCGCCAATGATGTTGCTGGTGACAAATGGGCGTGAATTGACAAAGGCCAGCGCCATCTGCGCCATATCCAAGCCAGCATCGGCCGCTATGTTGGCATACTCAGCGGTGGCGGCAATGGCCTGCTCATTGATATAACGGCTAAAGCGATCATACATGGTCAGGCGCGCGCCAGCTGGGCGTTTGCCGTCCAAGTACTTACCTGATAGTACGCCAAACCCAAGCGGCGAGTAGGCAAGCAAGCCGACGTTTTCACGATGGGCAATCTCCGCCATACTGACCTCATAGAGACGGTTGAGGAGGCTATACGGGTTTTGCACCGTCAGCGGCGCGATTAGACCGTTTTTGTCCGCTTCCCACAGATAGCGCATCAGTCCCCATGCGGTATCATTCGACAGCCCATAAGCACGAATACGGCCTTTTTTAATCTCATTATTCAGTGCTTGGATGGTCTCCAAAAATGGCGTTAAGTCTTCTAAAGACTGTGCTGCCATATCGGCATCATAACCGCGCTGCCCAAAGAAGTTGGCTTGTCGCTCAGGCCAATGTAGCTGATAAATATCGATATAATCGGTTTGTAGACGCTCAAGGTTGCTATCGATAGCGCTGCTGATTTGCTCAGCATTAAAGCGCGTTTTACCGTCACGCAAAAAGCTCATGGGTGACATTTTACTGGCCAAAATGACCTTGTCGCGCTGCTGGGTTTTGGCAAACCAAGTACCGATATAACGCTCGGTATCGCCTTGCTTGTCTTTATCTGGTGGTGATGGATACATCTCTGCTGTATCCCAAAAGTTGACGCCTTCGCTCAGTGCCATATCCATCTGGGCGTGTGCCTCAGCCTCGGTGTTTTGCTGCGCCCATGTCATGGTGCCCAGACAGATTTTAGAAACCTGTTCATCGAGTTGCGGCAACGTTGTATATTGCATGTCAGTCTCCTTGTGGACTTTGATTTTAGGGTTGAGCATTGAGTATTGAGCGTTGTCAGGGCATTACATGATTTGGATGCCAGTCACCCCAGGCGGGGTTACTTTAAAGACTTTGACCTTAAACAATACCGACTGGCCGGCCAGAGGATGGTTAAAGTCGACCTCAATCTCATCCTCATTAATCGCACTAATAATACCGGGCAAGGTGTTTTTGCCTTTATCCTCAAACTCAACCATCATGCCGACTTCTGGATGATCGGCGATAAGAGCAAACTGCGGACGGCTAAAGTGCTGGACGTTGTCAGGGTTCCATTCACCAAATGCCTGCTCTGGCTCAAGATGGGCTGTGCGCGTGTCGCCTGCGCGTAGATTCATAAGTACCTGCTCAAACCCTGGCAACAAGCTTTCATCGCCGACCGTCAGCGTCACTGGTGCCTCACGGCCAAAGGTCGAGTCAATCACCGTGCCGTTTTCTAATGAAACTTCAAAGTGTAGGCTAACAAGGCTACCAAAGGTGATGCGCGTGTCTTCGTTGGGGTTAATAAATTGTGATTCAGTCATAATCAAAAGCCAGTTGTCATAAATATAATAGAGAAATGATAAGTCATTTTGCTGGGTGTGTAAGCGCAAATAGTGTAACGCAAATGGTGTAATATATCTGCCATATCTATAAATAGGGCAGGATTATGGCAAGTCAAGCACCCAGCAAACAACAGGGACACGTGCATAAATGGCAAGACGACAAAGGCTTTGGTTTTATCGAAACGTCAAGCGGGGCGTCGCTGTTTTTTCACATTAGTGAGTTTAGAGCGCAGCGCCGTCCTGAGGTTGGTGAAGCGGTGGTCTTTGATATCGGACAAGATAGCCAAGGTCGCCTGCAAGCCAGACAAGTCCAAGAACTGAGCTTTGTCCAACAAAAAATGGCAGAAAAAAACCGCCAAATTCGTCAGCGTAATCGCAAACGTAATGCCCAAGCAGAATTTGCAGCAGGGCAAAAGCAACGCTTGTTCCTTGGTATTGGTTTTTATGGGGTTGTAATTTTATTGGCGGTAACTCAAAAGCTCAGCTGGCTGGTGGTTGCATGGTACGCTGTGCTAGGCGTCATCACTTATCTCACCTATGCCAAAGACAAAGCCGCTGCCCAAAATGGCGATTGGCGCACGCCTGAGTCCACACTGCATCTGCTAAGCGCGCTGGGCGGCTGGGTCGGCGCATTAGTGGCACAGACGTATTTGCGCCACAAATCACAAAAGCCTGAGTTTCGTATCGTTTATTATTTAACGGTTGTTATCAACTTAGCAGGGTTACTCTTTGTCATCATGGGCGGCGGCTTAGAGACGTTGACAGATGTATTATCAGGGTTTCTGTAAATAAAACTAAAATATTAGGCACAAATAAAACATGATATTTCCACGGGATTTGAAACACATCAAGTCAAATTATCAATGTAAACTAGGGCGTGTTTTTATTTCGAAAATGGTGATAAAAATGAGATAAATTGCGGTCAAACAAGGAAAATAGCGCCGTTAATATCGGGATATAAACCCGCTATTTGACGATGTTTGGCAAAATTTGGCCATTTTTAGCTCATTTAGATAACTATCGAGTGAATTGAAGACACGCCCTAAGGAAGTTGCAGAAAACTTAATAGAATTTAATGCGTTGCGTCTTGTTACAATAAGTCAAAAATTTAGAATAGAAACGTAGAGTTTAGGGTAAACAAAAAAGGTGGGTTACGACTGCGTAACCCACCTTTTTGATTTATAAATTAAACTGGTCTATCTAACTACACGCAATCATGACAGCGGCATTTCACGCTTTTTTTCCAAAAATAGCATGTCGATGACGATGAGCACGACGCCGATACAGATAGCAATATCGGCAATATTAAAAATCGGATAATGCCACACATCAGCATAATGCACATGAATAAAGTCAATCACATGGCCATGTAGTAAGCGATCAATCAGGTTGCCAATGGCACCGCCAAGCACCAGCGCCAGGCCTGTCGATAGCAGCTTGGCTTGCCGCGGCGCTTTGATTAGATAGCCGATCAAAAACAGCGACATCACCAGCGCCAGTCCCGCAAAAAACCACTTTTGCCAGCCGCCTGCATCGGCCAAAAAGCTAAAAGCGGCACCATAGTTGTAAGCCAGTGTCCAGTTGAGAAACGGCTCTAACACTGGCACAGGCTCAAGAAAATTGAGCGTGGTCTCAGCCAGCCATTTGCTCCACTGGTCGATGATGATCACCACCAGCGATAACGCATACCACATAAAGGCGCGACTGCCATTGGCGACCATCTTAGGGGTCTTAGTTAGGCGACCTCTAGGCGTCGATGAACTGCCAGTGGTTGCATGTGCCGGCTTGGGGGAGCCGTCGGCCTCAACCTGCGGCGACTTGTGAGGTGAGTCTGACGGGTTAGGCGCAGAATTAGGCATAGTGGCGCACCTCGCCTGTACCGCTCACGTTGGTCACGCAGCGCGCGCATAGCTCAGGATGGGTGCTATCCACGCCGATGTCATCACGGATATGCCAGCAGCGTACGCACTTGGTGCCTGTGGCTGCACTCACTTTGACCTGCAAGTCGCTTGACTCATCAGCATGGCTCTCTGCTGGTACTGAGCCAGAATCTGCGCTCTGAGCAGGGGCTTCACTCATCGGCTGCAGGGTTGCGCTACTGGTAATCAAGACAAAACGTAGCTCTTCGCCAAGCTTGGCCAAGCTCTCTTGCATCGCGCCGCTGGCATACAGATCGACGCCCGCTGATAAGTTGGCATTGATGATTTTTTCGCCACGCGCTGTTTCGATATGTTTGTTGACGATGTCTTTGGCCTGCATGATGCGTTGCCAGTCGTCGCTTGTGATGGCGCTTAGCTCAAACGCTGGGAAGGTGTACCATTCTTGGGTAAACACATAACCTGCGTCTTGTCCGCTTTTGCCTTCTAGTACTTCCCACGCTTCTTGGGCCGTAAAGGACAAGATAGGTGTGATCCAGCGAATCAGCGCATGAGCGATATGATAAATCGCCGTCTGGGCAGAGCGGCGCGGCTGTCCATCGGTCTGAGTGGTGTACTGGCGATCTTTGATGATATCTAAATAAAAGCTGCCCAAGTCTTGTGAGCAAAACGCGGTGACGTGCTGGGTGACTTGGTGAAAGTCCATCGCATCATAAGCGCTAATGATTTGTGCTTGCACGGTTTGCGCGCGCTCAATGATGAATTTATCAAGGCTGACCAGCTTATCCATCGCCACGCTGTTGGTCGCTGGATCAAAGTCATCAGTATTGGCAAGCAAAAAGCGCAAGGTGTTACGGATACGGCGATACATGTCGATCGCGCCCTTAAACACGGTTTTACCCGCGCTCATCTCATAACGATAATCACTCGAGGCAATCCATAAGCGCAGCATGTCCGCGCCCGTTTTATTGATCTCGTCTTGCGGGGTGATGATGTTGCCAAGCGACTTACTCATCTTGCGGCCGTTTTCATCTACCACAAAACCATGAGTCAATACTTGCTTAAATGGTGGACGCTCGTACATCGCCTCTGAGGTCAGCAAGGAAGTCTGGAACCAGCCGCGATGCTGATCTGAGCCTTCTAAATACATATCCGCTGGATTGGTCAGCTCATCACGTTGATCCAGTACAGCAAAATGCGTGGTCCCTGAGTCAAACCATACGTCTAGCGTGTCGGTCGCTTTGTCATAGTCAGCAGCCTCATCACCCAAAAAGTCCTCACAGCTGGCATCAAACCATGCTTCCACGCCGCCATCAGCGATTTTTTGTGCTGCAGCTTCCATCAGCTCCAGTGTATTTGGATGTAGCTCGCCTGTTTCTTTATGCGTAAAGAAAGTAATTGGCACGCCCCAAGTACGCTGGCGTGAGATACACCAGTCAGGACGGTCAGTCATCATCGCCTCGATGCGGTTTTGTCCCCAAGCTGGCGTCCATTTGACCGTTGGAATATCAGCAAGCGCTCGCTCGCGTAAGCCTTTAGCTTCCATATTGATAAACCACTGCGGGGTGGCGCGGAAGATAATCGGCGACTTGTGACGCCAGCAATGCGGGTAGCTGTGCTCGATTTTGGTATGGCTGACGAGGTGGCCGTTTTCGTGCAAGGTGGCGATGATTTTTGGGTTGGCTTTATAGATATGCTCTCCGGCAAATACCGCGGCGCTGTCTAAATACACACCCGTACCGCCCACAGGGTTTTCTACAGGTAGGTTGTATTTTAGACCGACGATATAATCGTCAAGACCATGACCTGGCGCGGTATGGACGAGGCCTGTACCGCTATCGGTGGTGACGTGATCGCCTAGGATAAGCGGCACTTGACGCCCTTCAATCAGTGGGTGCTGGGCGTGCAGACCTTCAAGCTTGCGTCCTGATACGGTCGCCAAGATACCTTTGTGGTCAAGCTTTAGCTCGGTCAGTGCAGTTTCGACCAAGTCTGTCGCCAATAAAAAATGACCTTTGTCCGTTGCTACCACGCTATAGTCGTGCTCAGGATGCACAGCAATGGCTTGGTTGGCAGGCAGCGTCCATGGCGTCGTCGTCCAAATGATGGCAGCAATGCCATCGCCGATGCCATTTAGCGATTCTACCTTGTCGGTATCCACTATATCAAAGCTGACGTAGATGGCGTCAGAGACTTTGTCTTGGTATTCTACTTCGGCTTCGGCGAGGGCAGAGCTACAGTCCAAGCACCAGTTCACAGGCTTCATGCCGCGGGTTACGTGACCATTGTCATAGATTTTCGCAAGTGCACGGACGATATTGGCTTCCTGCGCAAAGTTCATGGTGAGATAGGGGTTGTCCCAATCACCAAACACGCCCAGACGTTTAAAGTCGGCTTTTTGTAGCTCAATCTGGGTGCTGGCATACTCGCGGCACAGACCACGAAACTCAGTGGCCGAGACTTTTTGACCGACTTTGCCGACCTTGGCTTCGACTTTTTGTTCGATAGGTAGGCCATGACAATCCCAACCAGGAACATAAGGTGCATCAAACCCCGACAGCGTTTTTGACTTAACGATGATGTCTTTTAAAACTTTATTGACCGCATGACCTAAGTGAATCTGACCGTTGGCATAAGGAGGGCCATCATGCAAAATATACTTTGGCGCACCTGTGCGCGCCTTACGAATTTTGCCATAGACATCATCGGCTTCCCACGCCGCTAGCCAGTCAGGCTCGCGTTTGGCGAGGTTTGCACGCATGGCAAACGGGGTGTCGGCGAGGTTTAATGTATCTTTATAATCGTGGCTTGGGGTGTCGGTGCTTTTGTCAGTCATAGAAGGTATCTTATAAAATGATGGTTAGAAGTGGGAAAAAGAGCCGAATACATGCTGATCTAAAATAGCGTGCGGATGTTACGTGAACGCTACGCTTACTGTGTCACTATTAATACTGGTATTTGGTTGCGGCGCTAGTTAGTAATATAGCGGCTTCCAACTACAATCACCTTATGTCGTCACAAACAGATAAAAGCGTCTGCCTACATCATAAATACTAATGAGATGATTGCAATACCATATACTGATATCAAAATAATAAGAAAAGTGGCGATAATAATGACAGCTATTATATGACAAAACCAGTGGGGTAAAAAGAGCTGGCCGGTATCGTCCTGTTTTTAGCCAAAACCAATAGTTTATACCGTCAAACCAAGACTAAAAAAGAACAAGGCTAAAAAACAAGAACTAAAAAACTGATGACAGCCATAAGCGTAATTTTAGTGACCACAATGGCTGAATGCCCGTTAGACCTTGCGCCATCTCACCCTCTTTTAAGATGACATAAGAGGGCGTTACTTGTCCTTGCCAGTCAGCAAATATCTCGCCTTCTTGATCATTGATGGTGGTAAAGCGGTAGTTGTGTTCGCTCAGGTAGCTATGCAGCGTTTGATCAGAGCCTGATTGGATCGCAATGGTCACCACCGGGTAGTCATTGGCCGCCGCGAGCGTGTCTATGGTCGGCGAGGTCACACGGCAAACTGGGCACCACGTTCCCCAAAAGTACACTAGCGCGGGCCTATCGTTACTGAGCGCTGCCAAGTCAATGCTTTGTCCTTGATAATCGGTGAGCTGCAATTGCGGGTTGGCAGGCATGACTGGCTGCCGCCACCAATTAACCGCGGTATAAATGACGGCAAACATCAAGCCATATATCAGTATCGTCTTGATAAGCGACAGCGCTTTTTGCTGTGGCGTTTTTTTAGGCTTTGCCGCTGTGGTATCAATATCAGTTGTCATAAGGGCTACTTTTCTATGCTTGTCATGGTATCAAAAAGTGTCTGGTCGCTGTTTGTTATCGCGTGTGCTAGGCTGTGCCCTCATTTTTATCACCATTTTTAAAATGAGGACATGCCCTAGATAAAAATAAACGGCTGAATGCTCAGCCGTATGATTCCTAAATGCTTTAAAATACTAATGCTTTAGAGCACTTTCAAAATATCGTCCATCGCTATTGCTGTATCGATTTTATGTCGGAGTGACGATAAGCGCTTAAGGTTTTTGTGCGCGGTCTTGTAGTGGGTCACCGGTCAGCACGCTGCCTGAGTTTTCTCGGCGCTCGCTTGTGCTGAGCTTGCTGGCTGGTACTTTCGACTTTTTCTTCCATTTTAGGCTAAACAAGTCATCGCGGCGGTCAAGCAAGTTATGTACCGAGCCTTCGTTACGGACGTGGATCAGCTTGTCCAAATCTAAGTCAGAGAAAAAAACCATCTCAGTGTTTGCGGTGGTTTCTGCCATAATTGCGTCATGAGGGAAGGCAAAATCTGATGGCGAAAAGATAGACGACTGGGCGTACTGAATATCTAAACTCTCAACCTGTGGCAAGTTGCCAACAGAGCCGCAAATCATCACGTAGCATTCGTTTTCGATGGCGCGCGCCTGCGCACAGTGGCGTACGCGCAGGTAGCCGTTTTGGGTGTCCGTCCAAAATGGAACAAACAAAATATCCATGTCATCTAGAGCCATCAAACGGGCAAGCTCTGGGAACTCGATATCATAACAAACCAAGATGCCGATACGTCCAGCATCCGTATCAAAGACTTTGACCTCGTCACCGCCTTCGATGACCCACGCACTGCGCTCATGCGGGGTGATATGGATTTTGCGCTGCTCTTCTACTGTCCCGTCACGGCGACACAAGTAGCTGACATTATATAGGGTGTCTTCTTCATCCAGTAAGGGCATCGAGCCTGTGATGACGTTGACGTTGTAACTGACTGCCAAATGTGAGATCTCATTTTTAAACCACTCCGTATAGCCGGCCAAAAATCGAATAGCGACGTTTTGGTCGGTGGCCTCACAAAGCCCCATAAGCGGCGCATTAAAAAACTCAGGCAGGCAAGCAAAGTCAGAGTTGTAGTCGGCCATGATATCGACAAAAAACTCCACTTGCTGTAGCAGCTCTTCAGGCGAGTCAACCTCACGCATCTGCCACTGAATACCGCCGATACGCACCTCTGACTTGCGGGTGCTGGGCTTGTATTCTTGTGGTTCATAATAGATATTGGCCCACTCAAGTAGCGTAGCAAAGCCCTTGGACTGGGCATCATCTGGTAGGTACGCGGTCAAAATACGCTTGACGATAAAGCCATTGGACAGCTGAAATGACAGCGCAGAGTCGTGAATCTCACGAGACTCGACAGCATCGATATACTCGCCAGGGGTCAGGTCTTGGTGGTTGTGATAATTGGGAATACGGCCACCGGCCAAAATCGCGCGAAAGTTAAGCTGACGGCATAGCTCTTTGCGCGCATCATACAGCCGGCGTCCGAGGCGATACCCGCGATAGTCAGGGTCGATCAGTGCGTCCAAACCATAAATCGCATCGCCTTTTGGATTGTCTTTGATGATCTCTTTGTGACCGATCAAATCGTCATAGGTATGCGGGTTAGAAAACTTGGCATAGTCAACGCGCATCGACAGCACGATGCCGATCAGCTGATCGTGGTCAAACAGCGCAATCTGTCCTTCAGGAAAGGCGTCTATGAGCGTATGAATGGTGTTTTTTGACCACGCGCCGCCTAGGTTGACGTAGACGCGATCCATCAAGGCTTTTAACTGAGGGTAGTCTTTTTTCTTAATCTCGGCAATCGTCAAATGAAAGTCGTCTGTTTTTTCAATCTTGCTCATAAGGTTCCTATCTGCTGTTTTTATAAAAAATTTTCGTGTAACAAAGGCAATAAAAATATTCCCATTAGAGAATATTGTCGTTACAATGATTTATTGTCATATTTACAATGGGTTAGAGTGATATAGTCCATCTGATATACATCAGATACAACGCTTTATTGAGCGACTAATAGCCATGTATCTGATTTATTTGGATGCGATTATACTCTCTCATCTGCCCTGCTGAATTTGCCAGTAGTGTTGTAGATATCGCGGTGCGTTTTTATCGTCATAAAGACTATATTGCTGGCTATGATAGCAAGTCACATGGGCAATGACAGTCTAACGTGGTAACTATTTGCTACGTTTTTGTGAGCCGGCTTTGATGTCAGTCATGTGCATTCATCTATTGTTATCATTCAGGCAGCGTCTTGTTTGGCTTATTTGCTTCGGTTATCGGCACAAGTGCCCCTTTAGGATTTTTATTATGCCCCTCACTCATACCACTGCATTTAGCCAACTAGAGAACATCGCAGATGATGCGTTGGTACAGTTGGTGTATGTCAGTAGTCTGACGCTGCGCTCGCGCTTAAGCGCCTCGATATTTGATGAAGTAGAAGGCCATGCGCAAGATTTTAATGAGCAGCATGGTATCACCGGTACGCTCTGTTATGGCAACGGCCATTTTTTGCAATGTATTGAAGGCGAGAAGGCCGAAGTGGCGGCGCTGACGCAGCGTATCTTTGCCGATCATCGCCACAAACATGTCGAGGTGCTGCTGTTACGGCAGGTAAGTGGCCGCCGCTTTGCTGACTGGCGCATGCGTTTGCTTTTTTTGGAGCGCTGGCTTTGGTCGCCTGCCACCAAGCAGCAAGCAGCGCAATTGTCACCGTATCTGCCATTTGCGCCGCACGGCTGGTCGCCTGAGCGTACCGAGCAGTTTTTACAACTTATCAAAACCTTTGATAGCCCGCCCCATATCAAAGCCGCTGGTATTACTTATAATGCGCTGGGCAATATGGTGCGTCATATCGCCGCCCCGCATCAAGCGTTTTTAGTGGTGCAAGGGTTTTTAAGTGTGCTATTAATCGTTGGTTTGGTGCTGTTATATTTATAAGCGGTGCTATTGTGCTAAAAGATAATAGAAAAATGACGCTAAACTCTGAGGTTTAGCGTCATTTTTTATGGTTATAGATGGGCTGTTTTTATAAAAAACCTCTTACACATCAAACACCTTACCACGATTCATAATACTATTGGGGTCAAACACCTTCTTAATCTCACGTAAATACGCAATCTCAGTCTCACTGCGGCTATAGTGTAGATACGGTTTTTTCGTCATACCCACCCCGTGCTCTGCAGACACCGAGCCGCCGTATTTTTGTACCGTCTCAAACACGTATTTATTGACAATTTGACACTCACTAAAGAAATCATCTTTGCTCATGTTTTCAGGTTTTAGAATATTGAGATGCAAATTGCCATCGCCGATATGACCAAACCAGCACACCTCAAAGTCTGGATAGTTGCTGGCGACGATATGATCAATCTCAGCGATAAACTCTGGCACATAGCTGATGAGTACTGACACATCGTTCTTATAAGGGGTAAAGACTGAGATGGTCTCAGAGATATACTCACGCAGCTTCCACAGCTCTGCCGCTTGCGCAAGACTTTGGCTCATGACGCCATCGACGACCCAGCCTTCAATCATACAATGCTCAAAGATGGCCATGGCTTTATCCATGATAGGCTCATAGGGCGCTTCAAACTCAAGTAAGGTATAAAACTTGGTGCGAGATTCAAAAGGCTCTTGTACTTGACCATGGGCCATGAGTTTATCGATAGCGACGTCATCAAAGAATTCAAAGGCGGTCAGATCAATCTGCGCTTGAAAGGCGGATAACACATTCATGACATCATTAAAGCTGTCCATACCTAGTACCATGACGTTTAAGTCTTGCGGCTGACGCTCAAGCTTGATTTGGGCATGGGTGACAAAACCTAGGGTGCCTTCACTACCGATAAACAGCTGACGCAAGTCATAGCCGGTGGCGTTTTTTATCATGCCGCGGTTGAGCTGCAAGATATCCCCTTTACCAGTGACGACGGTGAGCCCCATGATCCATTGACGGGTCATGCCATAGCGGATGACCTTGATGCCGCCGGCGTTGGTGCCGATGTTGCCGCCGATTTGACTGGAGCCTGCTGAGGCAAAGTCGACAGGGTAGTATAGGTCTTTTGACTCTGCGAACTGTTGCAGCTGTTCGGTGATGACGCCGGCTTCAATCTCGACCATACGATCGGCAGGATAAAAGGTGCCGATTTGGTTCATTTTGTCCATGCTGACGACGATTTCGCCATTGGCGGCAACGGCACCTGCCGACAGACCGGTACGGCCACCACTGGGGGTGAGGACGATGTTGTGCTCATTGGCAAGCAGGACGATGGCTTGTACTTGTTCGGTGGTCTTTGGAAAGACGATGGCAGAGGCGGCTGGGGCGAAGTGTTTGGTCCAGTCTTTGCCCCAATATTCAAGGCTTTCTGGGTCGGTTTTGATTTGGGTTGGGTCAAACTGATGGCTTGTAAGCAAACAGTCTAAAAGGCTTTGGACGGCGGCGGTACTAGGGTTAGACGGGCTTTGGCTAGATAAAGAAGTCATGGTCAACTCTCGGTATAAACGGTAAGTACTATGCATAAAGGGGATTATTATATCGCTAAATGGATATAACGCGGCAGTTATAAGTATGCTTATATAAGGGGAGGTCGCCCTCAAAAAAAACAGTTCAACCCAGTTTGGCAGCGTGTCGCTACCAGAGTTTACTATAGCATAAATAGTTTTCAGGCTAGATAATCAATAATTCATCTAATCTGCTAACATCGAGACGGAATTTTGTGTAAGATATCTGGACTGTTTTCGTTTCACCCATCATAGATTATCGAGCAGATAATCTTATAAGACAATCATAGGACAGTTCTCATATGGCGTTATCATTAGAAAAAGACAAAATTCGTTTTTTATTGCTTGAAGGTCTGCACGACAATGCCCTAAAAGTATTAAAAGACGCGGGCTACCACAACATCGAAAATATCAGTCACGCCTTAGATCAAGATGAGCTGATCGAAAAAATCAAAGATGCGCATTTTATCGGTATTCGCTCGCGTACGCAGCTGACCCGTGAAGTGCTGGAGCATGCGCACAAGCTCATCGGTATCGGCTGCTTTTGTATCGGTACCAACCAAGTCGATCTAGACGCGGCTCGCGACCTAGGTATCCCCGTCTTTAACGCGCCATACTCGAACACCCGCTCGGTGGCTGAGCTGGTATTGGCAGAAGCCATCATGCTATATCGCGGCATTCCAGAAAAAAACGCCACCGTTCATCGCGGCGGCTGGGGTAAGTCTGCCACCAACTCGCATGAAGTACGCGGCAAAACCATCGGTATTGTCGGTTATGGCTCTATCGGCTCGCAGTTGTCTGTACTGGCCGAAAGCTTTGGTATGAAAGTCATCTATCATGATGTCGTGACCAAATTGCCATTGGGCAACGCCGTACAAGTGGGTAGCCTAGAAGAGCTGCTATCGACCGCTGATATCGTCACCTTGCATGTGCCTGATGTCCCAAGCACCCGCTATATGATGAAAGCTGAGCAGTTTGCACACATGAAAGACGGCAGCTACTTTATCAACGCCGCTCGTGGTACTTGCGTAGAGATTGATGATTTGGCGGCCGCGCTTGAGTCTGGTAAGCTTTTGGGCGCTGCGGTTGATGTGTTTCCAAAAGAGCCAAAATCAGCGGACGAAGAGTTTGAATCACCACTACGTAAGTTTGACAATGTGATCTTGACACCGCATATCGGCGGCTCAACTCAAGAAGCGCAGGCCAATATCGGTCTTGAAGTGGCTGATAAGTTTGTCAGATACTCAGATCAAGGTGATACAGCGACCGCGGTGAACTTCCCAGAGGTTTCTATACCGTTTAAAGAAGGCTCACATCGTCTGCTACATATCCATAAAAACGTGCCAGGCGTACTGTCACAGATCAACCGTCTGTTCGCCGAGGCGCATATCAACATCTTGGCGCAGAGCCTGATGACAGAAGGCGACGTTGGCTATCTCGTGATGGATGTGGATTATAACGATTCAACCGCCGCGCTTGATCAACTAAAAGACGTTGAAGAAACCATTCGCGTGCGTATCTTGTTCTAACATTAACCCTGATCGTTTGATGTTAAACTGATACAAAAAAAGAGATGCTCTATGAATAGGGCATCTCTTTTTTATGGCTAATCGTTTAAACGTCTAACATTTAAAGCAGGGTATGTTGTCAACCGATTAGGCTTTGGCTTTATTGGCCGCTTCTGCTTGGCGGCGCGCTTCAATTTTAGCCGCTTTACGCTTTTCGATGATGTCCATCACATCGCTACCAATATGCGCTTCACCACGTTTTTTGGCCAGCTGCATTTGATGCTCACGCTCACGGAATCGAGCCTTTTGTTCCTCAGTCGCTTTGTCGATACAATGCGGGCACGACTCACCTTTAATATAGGCAGCGCTTTGCATGTCCTCGGCTGTAATCGGCATACGGCAAGCAAAGCACTGCTCGTAGTTACCTTTTTCTAAGTTGTGATTGACTGACACACGATTGTCAAAGACAAAGCAGTCGCCTTGCCACATAGAGTCACTGGCAGGGATTTCTTCTAGGTATTTTAAGATACCGCCTTCTAAATGATAGACCTCCTCAAAGCCTTGCTCGCGCATATAGGCCGTGGACTTCTCACAGCGAATACCGCCGGTACAAAACATCGCCACTTTTTTGTGTTTGGTTGGATCGAGCTCTTTTGCCACATATCCTGGAAACTCACGGAAGGTTTCGGTATGTGGGTTGACGGCGTTTTGAAAGGTACCAATCTGTACTTCGTAGTCGTTGCGGGTGTCGATTAGGAGCACGTCAGGATCAGAGATCAGCGCATTCCATTCGCTCGGCTTGACGTAGCGGCCGACAGATTGCAGTGGATCGATATCTTCTACGCCCATGGTGACGATTTCTTTTTTGAGCTTGACCTTAGTACGATAAAAAGGCTGGGCGTCGGTATAAGACTCTTTAAACTCAAAACGACCAATCGCTTCGATGCTACGCAAATAATCAAGGACCGTATCGATGCCTTGGCGGCTACCAGAAATCGTACCGTTAATGCCTTCATTGGCCAGCAATAAAGTGCCTTTGACGTCATTGTCCAGCATGGTGTTTAAGATCGGCTCACGGTACTGCGCAAAGTCAGCAAAGCGGGTAAATTTATAAAGTGCAGCGACGACGATATTATTGGTGACGCTATCGTAGGCCGGTGCGGCGTTGTTCTCAGCTGCCGTACTGCTTTGAGTGTTGTTTTGGGTATGGCTGTCTTGAGTGGTACTCATGATGGTCTCCTGCGGGCTAGGTCGCAAACCTAGTGCATGTGATTTAAGGTGTTTGTGAGATAGATAACACTAGCGTAATTGTGGAATTGGCTGGTGCGCGCGTAGTGTAGCAAATTTTACTGGTGTTTTGAAGATTTTGTGAGAAGGGCGGTGTTGTGATTGATACGATTTTAAGGAGAATTATCTGTCTCTGAAACGGCTCGATAGTCGCTCTAAAAAGAACAAAATCCAGCGCATCGGCTGGATTTTAATCACTGAGAGAATCGGTGTAAAAGCTATTTGCTTTGGAACCAACGATCCGCTTGGCTACGAGCATTGGCGATATCTGAGCTGGATAAGTTCAACGCCAGCTGACCGATTTTGCCACGGGCTTTGTTGCGTACTTTTTCATCGAGCATACCGTCACGGGCAGCCAAATCATACCATTTATAGGCATCGACCAGATTCTTTTGTTTTTCATCGAGCAAGGCTAGCGTGTAGCTGGCGCGATTGTCACCACGCATGGCCGCTTTTTCTAACCAGTGGCGTGCTTGCTGAAGATTGGGTTTCACGCCTTCACCGCGTAGATACATGATGGCCAGATTTAGCTGGGCTGGCGCAACACCTTGCTGCGCGGCTTTGGTATACCACTGAATGGCTTGCTGAGTGTTTTGCGCCACGCCTTCGCCTTTTTGTAGGCGCTTGGCTAAGTAAAATTGCGCATGGTCATTCCCTTGCGCCGCACGGTTGGACAGCTCACTGACAGGCATCAGCTCAAAACGTGAGGTATCAAGCGGTACGTTTGATATTAACTCAGCATTGGCAAGACCTGCGCAAGAAAATAAGGCAGTAAACAACGCAGCTTTTAATAGTTTCATAGCAGCTCCAAAATTAGACAGTTAATAAGCAAAAAAATTGTACCGCTAAAGTATCTTAGGCGGCGCTAACGATAAGGGGGTGTCGTATCAATGATGTATTATCCAAACGTCCCAAACCATCCATCAAGTATAGTGAGCCCTTTACCTAATCATCTGCTCAGCAGTTGCTGTCAAGCCACACAGACGAACGGTGCAAATACGGGTGTCAGTGACATTATTTTGCTAGCTTAACACCCACACTTACGAAACTCAAATACTAATTACAAGAAATCATGGCCGATTATACCTGAGTGTCTTCAATAAAATCATAGAGTTACTTGCGCGTAAGAATAAATCAATCATTTTATAAAAATCAGACAAGGAGGATTAGGCCGTTTGGTTTTCGAATATTATGCAGGCTTTCGTTTGGTGACGCGATAGATAGCGACATCTGCCAAGAGGTTGGGTGCTTGACGGATTAAAGATGTCATCAGCGGTGAATGGCCTTTTTCTGAGTCGCTAACAGCAAAGCGATTGATGATATGAATATCATGCTCGGCGCACAGCTGCTCAAAGTCTTTAAAGGTGCATAAATGAATGTTTGGGGTGTTGTACCACTCATAAGGCAGGGCTTCTGAAACGGGCATCAGGCCTTTTAGACCAAGGTGAATACGGTTTTGCCAATGGGCAAAGTTGGGAAAGGTGATGACCGCTTCACGGGCCACGCGTAGCATATCGAGTAGCAAGACGTCGGGGGCTTTGACCGCTTGGAGCGCCCGTGCCATGACGACGGTGTCAAAGCTGTCGTCAGAAAAGCGCGCCAGCCCATCGTTGAGATCTTGCTCGACGATAGAGAGACCCTTGCTGATGGCTTCATTGATTTTGTCTTCATCAATCTCTAGGCCATAACCTGTCACGCCCAGTTTTTGCTGTAAATGCGCGAGCAGCTCACCATTACCACAGCCCAAATCCAGTACATGCGATTGCGGCGCGATCCAGCGCTCAGCCAACTGATGGTCCATTCTCATGAGCGTTCTCCTGTGCCGGTCACGTTAGCGGTCATAAAAGGGGCGGTCAAAAAGCCTTTAACCGCGCCCATATAACGGGGGATATCAAATAAAAACGAATCATGACCATGTGGGGCGTCGACATTGATATAGCTGACCGGCTTACCTGTGGCCATCAGGGCATCCACGATTTCTTGTGAGCGCTCAGGGGCAAAGCGCCAATCAGTGGTAAATGACACCACCAGATATTGGCACTTGGTATGGGCAAGGGCGGCTTTTAAGGCGCTCAGCTCAAGCTGGCTGTCGACATCGTCGCTATGCTCAGCAGTATGGTCGCTACCTGTGCTACCTGTGTGCTCATCATTGATGCTGGCAGCCAAACTATCATCAATGGCGTTGTCATCGTCAGTATTAGCATAGTCGCGCGTAGGATCAAAATAATCTAAGGCTTTGGTCATGAGCAAATAGGTATTGGCATCGAAGTTTTTGCTAAAGCGCTCGCCTTGATAGCGCAGATAGCTCTCTACTTGGAACTCGACATCGTAGCCGTACATAAACTTGCCCGATTTTAGATCGCGGCCAAACTTGGCCTTCATCGCGTCATCGGTCAAGTAGGTGATATGGCCGACCATACGTGCCAATATCAGGCCGCGGCGTGGATAAGTGCCGGCTTGTATATAGCGGCCGTCTTTGAAGTCTGGGTCAGAGAGGATGGACTGACGAGCGACTTCGTTAAAGGCGATGTTTTGTGCCGATAGCTTGGGCGTACTGGCAATAATGACGCAGCGTTTTAGCCGGTCTGGATAGTCGACCGACCATTGCAGCGCTTGCATACCGCCCATAGAGCCGCCGACGATGGCATGCCAGACATCGATGCCTAAGCGGTCTGAGAGCAGAGCTTGGGTTTTGACCCAGTCTTTGATGGTAATCAGTGGAAAGTCAGGGCCATAGACTTGCGGCTCGCTGCCATCAGCTAGATTGAGGGTATCAGGGTTGATGGTGGTGGGGCCTGTCGAGCCAAAGCAGCTGCCGATATTATTGACGCACACCACATAAAACTGATTGGTGTCGATGGCTTTGTTGGGTCCGATCATATTGTCCCACCAGCCCGCTTTTTTGTCATCATGACTATAATACCCTGCTGCATGATGGCTGCCAGACAAGGCATGGCAAATCAAAATAGCATTTGATTTGTCTTGATTGAGCGTGCCGTAAGTCTCTACCATCAAATCAAAAGACGGCAAGGTGCGATTGCACTCAAGGGTAAGCGGCTCGGCAAAATGGATTTTTTCGGGCGTGACGATTCCGACTGAGCCTGCCTGATCGGTCAAGCCTTGTGGGTCGAGTGTATCTGTTGGGAGTTGGTCACTGGTACTATCAGAGCGTGCGTTCAAAGCTACCTCGCAAGACAACAATCATCTATAAATAAGCATCAATTAAGCGTCAATAAAATCACCAGCCACACAAGCAAAATAGCATGCATGTTTTTATACGGTTTTGGTGATGGTTGGCTCTATTGTATGGCGATGGGCGTAGGAGTACAACCTCCGTACGCAGTCTTTATTTGACGTGCGTAGCAAATTGTATAAAGACGGCCTTCATCATGCGTTTTTTGGCGATAAAATGCTACACTAATCAGATGCTCAATGAATAATGCCTTCACAATCCTTTTTATCACTTATGAATCACACACGACTTTTATGAAACCTAAACTGCCGCCACGTATCGCCGTCTTATTGGTCAACCTCGGGACTCCTGATGAGCCGACAGCGCCTGCTGTCCGTCGTTATCTCAAACAGTTTTTATCAGACCCTCGGGTGATTGAAATCCCTAAGTTTTTGTGGGCCATTATTCTTAACTTGTTTGTCTTGCCTAGTCGGCCGAAGCGCGTCGCAAAAGCTTATGCCAGTATCTGGGAGGGCGACTCGCCGATCCGCAAGATATTAAACAGCCAAGTGGCATTATTAGAGCCGCGTCTGGCCGACAGCGCAGCGCCGTTTCGTGTGTCGGTACATGCGGCGATGAGCTATGGCAATCCTGGTCTGCCTGAGGTGATGGACAATCTACGCGATGAGGGCGTGGATCACTTTGTCATTTTGCCATTGTTTCCGCAGTACTCTGCCACCTCAGGCGGTGCTGTCTATGATGCGCTGACCAAATGGACGCTGACGCAGCGCAATTTGCCCAACTATACCATTGTAAAGGACTACTTTGCCCATCCACTGTATATTCAGGCACTAGCAGACTCGATTCGTCGTTTTCAGGCAGCGCATGGCCAACCTGATAAGCTGATGTTCAGTTTTCACGGTATCCCGCAGCCGTATGCGGATAAAGGCGATCCGTATCCAAAGCGCTGTAAGTGTACTGCCGCCCAAGTGGCCCATGCGCTAGGTCTAAGAGATGATGAATGGATCATCAGCTTTCAGTCGCGTTTTGGCAAACAAGAATGGGTTAAGCCTTATACCGATGTGGTACTAGAGGAGTGGGGTCAGTCTGGCGTGCGCTCGGTGCAGGTTGTCAGTCCTGCATTTTCTGCCGATTGTCTGGAGACGCTAGAAGAGCTGGCGATTGAAAACCGTGATAATTTCCTCAATGCTGGCGGGCAAGAGTATCATTATATACCTGCACTTAACCTTGATGAGGCGCATATTGATTTGCTCGAAGCGCTTAGCAAACCATTGGTCAAAGGCTGGGCGGGCACGCTTGATGGTTGGGCGTAGTTAAGCCTTTTGATTTCCATGAATAATGTCCATTACACCATGAATGATAAAAACACCGGACATGATGTTCGGTGTTTTTTTTACCAGTGTTTGACGTCATTGATGCTGTGCTGAGCAGATAGGGTTAGAAGTTATCGTCGTTACTGCGCCCAGCAGCATCGGTATCAGCGATATCGACGATGTCTGGATAATCCTTGTCATCTAGATTGTCCTCGACCAATACCTCATCGACACGGGCTTCATCGATATTTTGGCGATGCATCGGTGTGAGGCCTTGCGTGGCCTCGCTGCCTGCTTGTGAGTTGTCGAACCCTGCGCTATTGTCAATGACGTCATCGTCATCAATCGTATGCAGCATTGGATTGTCTAAATCGACTCGCTGATTGTCATCGCCATCGATACGGTCTTGTGCCTCTGGGAGCGGGGTTTTTGTATTATCCATCTGTCATTCCTTTTATCTTATGATTGATTTTTATCTGTATGATGGGAATCAGTGTGCCGTGTTAGGTCGAGCTCGACTAGTAGTAAGGTGTCACAGGATGTTCAAAAAATGTAAGACAACCCGCAGTGAGCGTTATTTATAGTCAGCTCAAATTAAAATTGTTATAAATCTAAACGCGCTACTGGTATAAATTTTACTTACGTGCTGTTATCACAGGGGCTGCGCAAAATTCATCCCAGCAGCGCTATGTCATTTTTAGAGTGAATTGACTATATGACCTTTGTTTCTCGCCTAAAATATGTCAATGTACTATCGATCATGGTCGGCCTGATAACCGCGATGAGCTTAAGCGCTTGTGACGATCAGCCAACTGTAAGCCAAACGGACACTATAAAAAAGCCGTTGGTGATGGAGGCCAAGCTACCAAGTACCGCGGCCGTGATAGAGTGCGCGCAGCTGACGCCCAAGCAAACTGTGACGATAAAAGGCCATCAGCTCCTGAGTAAAAGCTGCGACTTAACAGGGCAATCGATACGCTTTGAACTCAGTGACTCTCATAGCTCGCTTGACTGTCAAGGGGCGCAGCTTAGCCCCAGCGCCGATGATTCATCAAAGGCCAGTGCTATCGTGATTAAACCAAAGACGGATGCTGCTATCGAAGATATCACCGTTGCTAATTGTCATATAACAGGCTACGGCCATGCGCTGCACATTCGCCAATACAGCCATCCCAATCAGCGTTATACGCGCGGCGTTATCGATCCTACTGCCAATCGCGCGCTGGCACCAAGAGATATCCGCGTCATCAATGTCAGCAGTCAGAGTAGTATTAATAGTGGCATGTTTGTCGGCGATCACGTACACGGCGTGAGCTTTGAGCACGTGCGTATTCAAAACGCTGGCACGGTTGGGTTATATTTAGAGTTTGGCAGTCGCGACAATGTCATCAAAGACTCTGTGTTTGTCGGTAATGGTTTTCGCACGTTTAAGCCCAATCGTGAAGCCATCGCGGTGGACTCATCAAGCAACAATCGTATTGAGAATAATCAGTTTTTTCACAATGGCGCAGGCAGTATCTTGCTCTATCGCAACTGCTTTGAGCATGCTGATGACCCGTCACGTAGCAATCACTTTAAGCGCACTGAGTCGAGTCGTGACAATATTATTCGCGGTAATGTCTTTCAAAATGAGCCAGTGGGCGTGTGGGTGGCGTCAAGGCAATCACGCAACCTAAAAGGGTTTGAATGCGGCGCGTATTTGATCAAGCAAACGCTGTTTGCCAGCTATCACTTAGACAGTGCTAAAGACAATCAAATCATTGATAATCAGTTTACCCAAGTCGAGCAAGGTATCATCGTAGAAGATGATGGCACACTGATTAGGGGTAATACATTCGCCGCCGACGTTCGTTTGCCCATTCAGGTTGGCTCAAAAATTCGCGAAGACACTGCCGCAGGGCCAGTCAACCATACACTGATTAACAACAATACGTTCGCTGATAAAACCATAAAGCAAGCGATTGACATTCGAGCCGCCAGCAAAACGGCCACTCAGATTGAGTAGCCGTCAGGATAATACGATAAGCTGTGGGTAAATGGGCTGCGCTTTATTTGGCACCCACTTTGGTATTTACCCAGCGGATCACAGGATCAGGCGTAACTTGTGAGAGGGTCTGAAAGACTTTGGCTGGCATGCCGACCGAGTAGTGCGTGCTTTTGAGTTTACGATTGGGGCGGGTGGTCAGTTTGCACAGAGTCTTTGCCACGTCATTAACGTTTAGATTGATGCCCAAGCGCTCAATACTGGTGACACTAAGATCCTCTGTCATGTCTGATTTTACCCACAGCGGCATGACATCAATGACCTTGATACCAAGGCGGTCATACTCGATATTTAGCCCTTCGGTAAGTCCACGGACAAAAAACTTGCTGGCAGAGTACGCCGCAACCTCGGGCTGGCCGTAGATGGCCGAGGCCGAGGAGACATTGACGATTTTACCATTGGTGCTATCCGCCAAATAAGGCGCAAGCTTATGACAGCCGATAAGCACGCCTTTGCAATTGACATCGACTAAGGCCAGCTGCTCTTGCAAATCAGTCGTCGGCAAAGTGCCACTGACCAACACGCCTGCGTTATTGATTAGCGCATCGATACTGCCAAAATGATCAATCATTTGTGTGATGGCGTCGTCCCATAGCTCAGGTTGGGTGACATCTAATTTGCCGATAATGACACGGTTTTTTTTCAGCGCTTTTTTAAAGGCTTTGTCGTCGATGGCATCCTCAAGCGTGGCCGTATTGGTGGCAAACAGGCCGACGTTGTGGCCTTTTTCTGCCAGTTTTTTTGCGGTGGCCAGACCGATACCGCGTGAGGCGCCAGTGATTAAGATATTCATAATAAGTGACTCGGTGATTTGGGTGTGTCCTCATTTTTATTACCCTTATCAAAATGAGGACACGCCCTAGCAGTAATGGATAAGTCGAGAGCAAGTGGATATCAGAGATATGTGCGCTCGGGCGTTGATCCAGTATAGCAAATCTGGCGGCAAGTATTGATAGGCGGCGCGGGCACGGCGGCTGTGGCCGAGGTTATATCAGATATCTATGCTGAATGCGACACCGCGTGAGAGTGCGATAGATCTGCGCGCGCTGAGGGACAGTCATAGTCGCTTAACGTAAAGCGCCATAGGTATATCAAGGCAATGGCATAGACGGCGGTTTCTGATAGCTCCTCGATCACCACGCCAAGGGCTTCAGGTATGCCAATCATGTTTTCGCCCATGTATTCTAGTAGTGCCAGTACCGCTACCGTCAAATATAACGATACGGGCACACGCTTTAATACTGCCAAAAGATAGCGCCATGAGTAAGCCAGCAGCCCAACAATCATCAGGTAGACGACGGTTAGCACACAATCTTCCCACCAGTCATAGGGCTGGCTCAGCAACAAAAAATCAGCTGGAATAAAAAGATCGGGTAAGTAGTTTAGCTCGCGGCGTATGACCGCAAAAAACACAAGCACTGCCGCCAACCAAAACGCTTCAATTTTTTTGCTATGACTGCGCCGAAAGTACTGGAGACAGCGTATCCAGCAAGCAAACAATATAATAATGCCAGGGGCTTCGATAAGACCATCTGTAATCAAAATAAGGACTCCAGATTTTGCAATAAAAAAAGCGAGCGCTAAGGCTCACTTCCAATCACAAGTAATATAAAAATAAAGACATAAAATAGAGATACAGCGTTATTATACGCTTGATTATCCATAAATAGCATTATGAAACATAACTAATTGGTCATAAGGGATTGTTAATATTTACAAAATAGTCAACACTGTTTCACAGATAGCAACATATTATTTGTCTTGTGCCGGCTGCCAAGCGAGACAGCAATGGGCTATCGCGGACTAAAACAGTGCCTCCATACGTAATAGTGCTGATGGGTAGTGGTCTTTGTGTTCTGTTTTGTCATTATAATAGTTTAGCTCTGTCTGCACGTAGAGCCACTCCCGCCAAATCGGCTGACGGTAGGTGATGGCTGGGCCATAGCTATTGAGCAGTGATTTGTTTTTATCAAAATAACCACTGGTCGAAATACCATAGGCCAGCTGCTTTTCTTCACCGAGCTGATGGACTTGTCTTAGATCATGGCTCCAGTCGGTGTCCTCCCTGCTATCCTGATTGCGGTAGCGCACTGCAGTACGGTTGTTAAGAAAGCGTGCTGGATCAGCGCCATACCGCAAGGTAAGTCCGCCTTTGGCGTAGTGTTCGCTATCGAGGCCATAACGATAAAAGCTATCGGTGGTTACTTGTAGCTTCTCATTTTGATACCAGTCTCGATCGACACTGACTTTGACATACAGATCATCAAGTGAGCGTACGCCGACATCGATATCTGTTTTGACGCCCAATTGCTCCTCGATCTCATCGTTGAAGCGTGACCAGCGCAGCGCAATAGAGGCGTTATCTTCACGAGTCTTTTTACTATTGATTAATCTATCAGAGCTTGCGGTATCGGCTTGATAAGCCGCTCCTGTCGCGCTTTGGCGTAAAAAATCATCATCATCCAAGTCTTCATCACCGATAATCAAGCTTAGGCGGCGCTCTAAGACCGGTAAGCGTAGACGTCCACGAACCCGAGGCTCGACGCTCACATCACTGCCTGATAGTGGGTCATTGGCCCAGCGCGTGTCTAGCACCAGCCGTAGGCTCGCGGTAGCAGGCGCTTTTGGGTCAGGCTCACCAAACCACCCGTCCATTTCGTGCGCCCATTCGTCTAACTGCGCTTTTGCGTCTTGTCGCCGCTCATCGGCCCAGCCCCATTGTGCTGAGGAGTCAAGGGACTGTGGCGCGGCAAGTGGTGAGCGTGCTTGATAGCCCAGCTGTTGATAGGCTGTGTCTGTTGTATTGACATCACCGATCTGAGGACTGGATGAAGGGTGGGCGGTGTTTTGATGTTTTGCCGGTATGGCGGCGCTATGATCCGCCAACGCTGGCGTGCACAGGCTCAGTGCAGCTAAAGCAGCATAAGTCAAAGTATGACGAGTCGGTGTGGTAAGGATTGAGGGTTTCATAATGGCAGATAGTCGCCTGTAGGCAAAATTGAAAAATAATCATGCCATATTGACCGATTTCCCAACAGTTGACAAGGCGTATGCGGTCGCGCGCATCGATATGTGGTTATAGGGCGGCGATAACTATTCTGACAAATAAAAGATAGCAAATAACAAATCACAAAGAGGCCAAGCAGGTCGCTCAGCCCTTTTATGGGTCAATGGTAATAGGTGCTATAGTCAATCCGCAATAAAAAGAGTACAGTAGCACGCCCTAATTCGATAGTATTTATCGTAGCTGCTGCGATATCTTCTTTGGGCGATTAATGTGCCTCGTCCCAATTGGCACCGCTATCTGTTTCTACCAGTAATGGTACGGCAAAGTCGACTTGCCAGCCTTTTTTAGCCGCAGTGGTCGTTAACACATCTTGCATCGCATCGGTGATAAGCTGACTAATTTCATCGACCTTATCGCTATCAACTTCAAATACCAGCTCATCATGGACTTGCAGCAGCATTTTGGCTTGATCTTTGGGCAATACCTTATCGACAGCAATCATGGCAAGCTTGATGATATCAGCGGCAGAGCCTTGTAGTGGAGCGTTGATCGCGGCTCGCTCAGCGCCTTGCTTGACCATGCGGTTGCTATGAGTGATATCGGGCGTGTAGAGCTTACGGCCCAGTATCGTCTCGACGTAGCCTTGCTCATAAGCACTGGCACGCGTGTTGATCATATAGTCTTTGACACCAGGATAGCGCTCAAAATACATGTCGATATATTCTTGCGCTTCACCGCGGCTCATCTGTAGCTGTTTGGCAAGGCCAAAGGCGCTCATGCCGTAGAGCAAACCAAAGTTAATGGCTTTGGCGTTGCGGCGCTCGGTCGCAGTTACCTCAGCGACCTCTTTACCTAGCACTTCTGCTGCGGTGGCTGCGTGAATGTCCAGACCTTCATTAAAGGCTTGTGTCAAGTTTTTGTCGCCTGAGAAATGCGCCATCAGACGCAGCTCAATCTGTGAGTAATCCGCTGCCAAGATAACGCGACCTGCTGGCGCGATAAAGGCTTGGCGAATCAAGCGGCCGGTGGCGGTGCGAATTGGGATGTTTTGTAAGTTAGGATCCGTCGATGAGAGTCGTCCGGTACTGGTCAGCGCTTGATGATAGCTGGTATGTACGCGGTCGCTCTGGGCGTCTGCCACATTGGCCAGCGCATCGGTATAGGTGCTTTTAAGCTTAGACAGCCCGCGATAATCAAGGACAATCTCGACCAATGGGTGATCAATCTTTGACAGTATCGCTTCGCCAGTCGAGTACTGGCCTGACTTGGTTTTTTTGCCGCCAGGGATGCCCAGCTTATCAAACAGCATTTCACCCAGCTGCTTTGGCGAGCCAAGGTTAAATTCTTCGCCAGCAATTTCATAAGCGCGTTTTTCGAGCGCGATGATTTCTTCATCAAACCGCTCTGATAGCTCATTTAAAAACGAGCGCTTGATTAAGATACCGTTTGCTTCCATTTGGCACAGTATCTCGGCCGTTGGAATCTCTAACTCGTGCAGCAGTTTGGCGTTATTTTCGTCATCAGACAGTTTTTTATGAAAGATATCAAACAGCTGATAAGTGATATCGGCATCTTCACAAGCATAGTCGCTGGCGATATCGATGGCCACCTGATCAAAGGTGACTTGTTTGGCGCCTTTACCCGCGACATCTTCAAAACTGATCGTTTGCGTCTGTAGATAGTGGCGTGCCAGATCATCCATACCGTGGCGAGTAATGGCAGCATTAATGACGTAGCTTGCTAGCATGGTATCCATCGCCCAGTTGTTGGGGCTGGCGTGAATCGCGCCGATCAAGTCGATATCATAATGACTTAACACATGAGCGTCGTATTTGAGGTGCTGGCCGATTTTACCGATATTTGGGTTTTCTAAGATAGGTTTCAAACGCGCCAATACCATGTCGCGATCCAGCTGCTTGGCGGTCAGCTCATCCCCTTCTAAGCTATGAGTCAGCGGTACATAGTAGGCTTCGTGCGCTTGCAGTGCAAAAGACAGGCCGACGATTTCGGCTTGTCGCCAATAGACGCTGGTGGTCTCGGTATCGATGACGAAGTGCGGTGCGGCTTCTAGTCGTTTGACCAAGCTATCAAAAGCAGGCGCGTCTAAAATCGTGTGCCATGCGCTATCGCGGCTGTTGCTATCGGTGATATTGTCGATAGTGCTTGACTGTAAGGATTTAGCGATTTGCGCTTGTGACTCACTATCGGCCTGAGCGTGCGCCACACTTTGTGAGCCATTGGCAGGGTGGTTTGGATGATCAAGCGAGGCCAGCTCGTTTCGAAACTCAAGCTCAGTATATAGCGCTCGTAGCTCATCGATATGGGCGCACGGGTCGGTATTGATTTTTAGATCGGTCCAGTCTTGGCCAATTTCTAAATCGGTGACGATAGTGGCCAGCTGCGCGTTGAACGGAATGTCATCGGCATACTCGACCAGGTTTTTGCCAGCACGGCCTTTGATATCGGCGACATTGGCCAGCATGGTCTCGATATTACCGTATTTATTGAGCAAATCTTTGGCGGTTTTTTTGCCGATGCCCGGTACGCCTTTGATGCCATCTGATGAGTCGCCCATCAACGTCAAAAAATCGATCATCTGATGCGGCTCAATCCCGAATTTTTCCACCACGCCTGCGCCATCAGTAATCTTGCCCGTAAAACTGTCTTCTAGTATCACGCAGTCATTAATCAGCTGCATCATGTCTTTGTCACCTGTCGAGATGACCACGTGATGCCCTTCAGCGACGGCGCGATAGGCCAGCGTACCGATGATGTCGTCGGCTTCTGCGCCCTCGATACGCAGTAGTGGAATCCCAAGCGCGGCAACCAAGCTATGAATATACGGAATCTGCTCAGCCAGCTCTACGTCCATTTTGGGGCGATTGGCTTTGTACTCCTCAGACATCGCATGGCGAAAGGTCGGTGATTTGGTATCAAAACACACCGCCATATGGGTTGGGTGATAGCGGCGCATCAGTTTTAATAGCGCATTTAACGTACCGCGTATGGCGTTGGTGATGAGGCCTTGCGAGTTTTGCATGGTCTTTGGCAAGGCATGATAAGTGCGAAACAGATAGTAAGAGCCGTCGACCAAGATAAAAGGCGGTTGCTCTTTATCCACATGACTGGTGTCCATCGTTGCGACGTTGGGCATACAGGCAAAATCTGGCAAGGTATTTGGATTGATGGGCGAGTGGGAGTTGTGGTCGTTGTCAGTCATAGAGGGTCACTTATCAAGTATTTGGCAGCAGGTATTGGATAATAAAATATGGGATAAAAACAAGCATTAGGTAAAAAGATACCCTCATTATAACGATAAAAACCCTTCTTGCCGAATGAATGACAAACGAATAAGACGAACCAATAAAAGCCGCGATGCGTACAAGATGCGTACAAACAAAAGCGCCAGACAATAAAAAAGAACCCAGACTCGCTGCGTTCTTTTTTATGCTTCGTGACACTATAGTAGCCGAGAACTTATTGAACCTCTGATGTCACCTCGACGTCGATATTGCCACGCGTGGCTTTTGAGTATGGGCAGACTTGGTGGGCTTTTTCGACCAGCTTTTGGAACTCATCAGCAGATAACTCAGTGTTTTTGCCAATCACGTGGATTTTTGCCGCCAGCTTATAGTCGTGCCCTTCGCCTTGCATAAGATCCACTTCGACTTCGGTGGTTGAGTCAAATTTGGCTTTTTCCATTTGTTTGACCGCGCCTAATGCGCCATCAAAACAAGCGCTGTAACCCATGGCAAATAGCTGTTCTGGGTTATTGCCGTCTTTGCCAGAGCCGGGCGGCACCATATTGATACTCAGATCGCTATCAGCGAGACTGGCTGAACCTGCACGGCCGCCAGTGGTGGTACCTTTGGTAGAATATAACGTTTTCATAACACATCCTTTGTTGGTTTTGTCGCTCGTGGTGAGCTTTATTGATTTAGAGACTATTGTATTAAAATTGATTTAGAAACTTATGTATTAAAGACTTATATAAATACGATTGTAGGTGCGAGCGTCGAATAAAGGCTGGTAAGCTCGTATTGTTTTTATCCATGGTAGCAAGCTATTTGATGCGCACAATGGGTCAGGCGTAAACATATATAACAAGTTTGTAAATCTACAAACAGTGTGCGCATAACAAAACAGCGTTGATATATAAATAATGAGGGTATTGAGGTAAACTGATCACATCAATATCGCTGTTTGGTCCTCAGTATAGATGACAATAAATGGCAACCGACCTGACCATGACAAGGATACTATGTAATGAGCAACTCTATAAAAAAATGGATGGTGATTCCCAGCGTATTGTCTGTGTTGGCGCTGACGATGGCTGGCTGCGGCGAAGACGATGGTGTGTATGGTTCGGGGAATAATAACCTCACAGTGAGTAGTTTTGAGAGTCAGTCAAATGCGATTACGCGTATCGATACAACTTACCGAAATGGCGAACGTCAGGTACAGCCAATCAATATTGTTGGTATTGCCCAGCCTGACGTCGATAACTTAGAGAGCTCGATAGTGTTAGCCAATAGATTTGAAGGTACCATAGCCGATAAAGACATTAGTGTTGATGGTAATATAGTTAGTCGTCCTATTTACCAGAAAAACAGTAATAATAAATCAATGTTTACTATTGATTATAAAGAATATGATTTATATGGTGTCAGAGCGGACAGTTACAGTGTGGATAAAGTCACAGGTAAGCGAGCTGGCGTACTAACAGACTTATATAATTATTCGAGAATAAGCAGTAAAGTTTCTTTTCCTAAGAACGCACAATGCTTTACACCTATGACAAATAGTGAACGTGAGTTTGTCTATTTTAATGAAAAGGGTATAACAGGTTATAAAAATATCGACTCGTGGATAGAGTTTATTGAAAATCAAATTGGTGACGGCTACAGCAAGAAGATCACTAGAACCAGCCTTGGGTTTAATAAACAATACCCTTTAGCAAGCGTGCAAGCTTATAATGATGACCAGCAAATCGTTGCGACTTATAACGGTGTAGAATATAAAGGTCGGGTGTATAATGCTGAGCATGTGGCGAGTGGGGTTAATGACTCAAATAATGATCCTTTGAGCGGCGTAGTCGATTGCACGTTGGTCAATGACGTAGCGGCTGACTTTTTAGAGCAAGAAATCAAACGCTATTATTAAAAAAAGCCCATAATTTAGGCCAAAAACATCGTAACCTCCAAGGTCGCACGCTCTATTGGGCTATCATAGAGCGTGTTTTTTATGCGCTAATTCTGCAGTCTGGCGCTAAATCCGTTACAATACGCTCATATTTACCCTATTTATTTAGACTAATCTCTAAATGACCCAACTGCTGAAGCCGAACATTATGAGCGTAGACCCAAAAAAACTAAATCAAGAAGTTGCCAAGCGACGCACCTTCGCCATTATCTCGCACCCTGATGCGGGTAAGACCACCATGACCGAAAAGCTGCTCCTATGGGGACAAGCCATTCAGGTAGTGGGTGAGGTCAAAGGCCGTAAAACCGACCGTCATGCGACCTCTGACTGGATGAGCATGGAGCAAGAGCGTGGCATCTCTATCACCACCTCCGTCATGCAGTTTCCTTACAAAGACCATATGGTCAATCTACTAGACACCCCAGGTCACGCCGACTTCTCAGAAGATACTTATCGTACTCTGACCGCCGTAGACAGCGCGCTGATGATGGTCGATGGTGCTAAGGGTGTCGAAGAGCGTACCATCAAGCTGATGGAAGTCTGCCGTATGCGCGACACCCCCATCATCTCATTTGTCAACAAGCTCGATCGTCAGATTCGCGAGCCGCTTGAGCTGCTCAGTGAAATCGAAGACGTTTTAAAAATTAAATGCATTCCTGTTACTTGGCCGATCGGTATGGGACAAGATTTTGTTGGGGTCTATCATCTGGCCGAAAACAAAACCTATCTGTACGAAAAAGGCCATGGCGGTGATATGAGCGTGGCAGAAACCCGCGAAGGCTATGATTATCCTGATATCCGTGAGCGTTTGGGCAAGCTGATGTTTGATGCTTTTGAGGAGTCGCTTGAGCTGGTACAAATGGCGCTCGAAGACTTCGATGTTGCAGCGTTTTTAAAAGGCGAGATGACCCCTGTGCTATTTGGTACCGCGCTGGGCAACTTTGGCGTCAATATGGTGCTTGATACTTTGGTGAAGTATGCGCCGCCGCCCAAAGCGCACCCGACGCATGAGCGCGAAGTGGCTGCGACCGAAACGGCGTTTAGTGGTTTTGTCTTTAAAATTCAGGCCAATATGGACCCGCGCCACCGTGACCGCATCGCGTTTTTGCGTGTCTGCTCAGGTAAATACGAAAAAGGCATGAAAATGAAGCACGTGCGCCTAGGAAAAGACGTGCGTATTGCTGACGCCTTAACCTTTTTAGCGGGTGACCGTGAAGCGCTAGAAGAGGCGTATCCGGGTGATATTATCGGTCTACACAACCACGGGACGATCTCAATTGGTGATAGCTTCACCGAAGGCGAGGAGTTGAACTTTACGGGGATTCCGCATTTTGCTCCTGAGCTGTTTCGCCGTGTGGTATTAAAAGATCCGCTCAAATCCAAAGCGCTACAAAAAGGCCTGCAGCAGCTGAGCGAGGAAGGTGCTACGCAGGTATTTATGCCGCAGATCAATAACGATTTGATTTTGGGCGCGGTCGGTGTCCTGCAGTTTGAGGTGGTGGCCCATCGTCTGAAAGAAGAATACAAGGTACAATGTATCTTTGAGCCTGTCTCTATCGCGACGGTACGCTGGATTCATTGTGATGATGAAGCGGCGCTGGCGAAGTTTAAGAAAAAAGCCCATGATCAGCTATCGATAGATGGCGGTGGTTATTTGACCTATTTAGCGCCATCACGAGTAAATTTGCAGCTCATGCAAGACCGCTATCCAGAGGTGACGTTTAGTAATACCCGCGAGCACTAATACACGTTGTCGCACCGCGCTTGCCATCTAAAGCGGTGCGACTGACAACCATAAAAGGCACGACTTTCGTGTCTTTTTTATTTATTTGCCTTTGACCTGACGGGCTGACATAGCACACAGGTCATGCGCTAACACCTCAAAAACACAAACAGTGTTCCTACAATATATCGGTATGGTTACGATAAAATATCAAGTAGCGTGTCAGTTTATAAGATGTCATTAATAAAAGCCTGCCGAGAAGCAGAGCGCTTTGGCAGCTTGGTTTTGAATACTGCTATTTTAGATAGCTTGAGTTTTAGGATGTTTTAAAAGCTGACACTGTAAAAGCTGATATCTTAAAAGCTTGATAGATAAAAATAATAGGTATAAAAAGAGGCTATATGAACACCGTGTCTGGTTCTATCGTAACTTGCGCCCATAGCATTCGCTCGCTGATAGCGGCGCGGCTGCCTTTGCAAAAGACAACTTTGCAGACAGAGCCTTTACAAGCGAGTTTGTGGCGTGTGCTGGCGACGGGCGTGTTGGTAGGGTCGCTTGCCATGCCGAGCTTTGCTGCCAGCTTAATCAGTGAGCGTGACTATCTGGATTACCAGTTACCAAAACCGCTACAAGATAAGTGCGCTAAGCGTGACAATTGTCCAACGATAGAGGTTCAGTATCTACAAAGCAACCATGCTTGGATAAATGATGTCGTCAACGCCCGTATTGATGCGCTGGTGGTCAATAGCAAACCTAGCGAGTCAGGCGCACGAGTGGTAAAAACGCCTGACGATGTCAAGGCAGCGCTTGATGAATTTGTGGCCTCACAGTTTGCGGAGGTGCCAGCAGACAGCGTGTTTGTCTATAGCCTTATGGTCACGCCAGAATACTTAGGTCACGTCAATGATTTTGAGCTGTTTGAGATAAACTCATACGTCTTTACGGGCGGCGCTCACGGCATGCCCTATAGTGAGTACCTGATATTTGATCACCAAACCAAAAAACCAATCCAGCTGGCAGATATGCTACAGCCCAACAAAAAACCTCGCTTTAATGCCTTAGCCTATAGCGCTTATAAAGAGTGGGTCAAGACAGTCGATGAGGATGTTGCCAGCTATGAGAAAAGCTGGCCGTTTACCCTAAGTAATAATGTCACGTTGACAGACCAGGGCATCGATATTCGCTATCAGCATTATTCTATCGGGCCTTATGCTTATGGCATGCCAGTGCTGAGCATCCCTTATAGCCAGCTTCAGGGGGTTATCAAACCGCAGTTTTTACCAGCGCGCCTGTCGAATAAATAGTTATAGTTGATGTGTCTGGCACATTTGCCTGTTCAGCGATCAAATCTGAGAGATACCTGAATACATTACATGTAAAATTTCATAAAAAATAAGGAGTCATAGCATGATGAACCATACAGATAATGCACATACCACCGCAGATGCAGACAGTTGGCGTCTCAAGGCCCTAACCGAAGCGTTGGGCGATTTGACATTGACCGTCACAGATAGCCTCTCTGTTGGCCGTGGCAGTGACAATGACGTGGTGCTAGGTAGCAAGCAAGTCTCGCGTAATCATGCTGTGCTTAGCGTATTGGACGGCCAGCTCTACGTAAAAGACTTGGATTCATCCAACGGTACGTTTGTCAATGATCAGCGCTTGGAAGGCAATAAGTCAACGCCGCTACAAGTAGAAGACACCTTGGGGTTTGCCAGTTTTCGCTTTCAAGTCAGTGCACCTGTACGGGAGCAAGAGACCGCTCAGACGATAGAGCAAGCAGCATCAACTGATGAAGTGGCTGCAGCGAGCACCCCTGAAGCGCCCGTCATCAAAGAAACGGGTATCGATGAGGTGCTATCGGCGGCCGAGCAGACAGAGCCGGTCAACGACACGCCGGTGACGCAGTCTGCACCTATGGGTATCAAAGAAGAGGCCATCACAGAGCCTGTTATAGAGCCTGTCACAGAACAGCCAGTGGCTCATAAAGCGTCCACTACAGCAGATAAGACCGCCGATGAAGCATTGCTTGACGAGCATGACAAAACCACCAAAACTGCGCTACAAGAAGAAGCGGATCCTGAGGTACTGCGCGCCAAGCAAGCGGCGACCGCTCAGTTTTCTGGGACTGCCAATCTCGGTCAGGAGCGCGACCTTGGTACCGAAGGCAATAATGCCATGGAGCAAGCCATCAATAATCCTGCCAATGCCGGCCAAGTAGAGAAAAAGCCCAGCGGCGGCTGGTTTGTATGGGTGTTTATCGCAATTTTGATTATCGGGTTGGCGTTATGGTTGTTTAATATGGGCGGCGCTTAATTTTAATGGCGTTTAATTTTAATGCAGTACTGGCCAGTCCGTTTGGGCCGCTATAACCCCAGCGAGCTTTGATATAATTAGCGGCTACCAGTTATCCTTACTACGCCACTGATAATAAAATAAGCCACCAATCTGCCATTTTTATAGCGTCAACATTCAGTAGAGTGTTGACGCTATCTTGCATTTATATTGTGACTATCGTTTTTACTGTTCTTATCTTTTGCCAATCGTTTGCTAAGAGAGTTTCATTATGATGACCTTTGAAGAATATCAAGCTTTTCAAGACCGTGGTTTTAGCCATGCGCCACTGATCAAAAAACGCTTGATGGATGCCCAAACGCCAGTCTCGGTGTTTTCCAAAGTACGTGATTTGAGCGGTTCGGCCTACTTGTTTGAGTCGGTGGCAGGCGGTGAGCGTTGGGCACGGTATTCGATGATTGGTCTGGGTGGTGATCTGATCGTGCAATATATAGATGGGGTGATGACGGTCAAAAAAAATGATCATATCGACGTGGAGATGGTAGACCAACCATTTGAGTATATTCGTACCCTGATGGCAGAGTATCAAATGCCAACTTCAACAGACATGCCGGCCCTGCCGAGCTTTAGCGGTGGTCTGGTTGGGTATTTCGGCTACGATATGGTACGGGTGATCGAGCCGAGTATGGGAGAGTGTGAAGCGCCCAACCCAATGACCATGCCTGATATGTGGCTCATGCTATCGATGAATGTGATAGTCTTTGATAGGCTAGAAAATACCCTATCTATCATCGTCTATGCTGACTGCAGAAGCGATGACGGCTATAGCCATGCCATTCGCGAGCTAGAAAAAATAGAAGACAAGCTGACAGAGATGCCAAGCTTGTACGCCCCTATCATGCCCACACCTAAGTTCAAATCGCATACTGGCATGGATAAATACAGTGCGGATGTCAATAAAATTAAAGACTATATTGTGACAGGGGATGTGCAGCAGGTGGTGCCAGCCCAGCGCCTGACCGCGGATTATAAAGGCAACTCGCTGGCAGTGTATCGTGCGCTACGATTTTTAAACCCATCGCCGTATTTGTTTTTAGTGCATGGCTACACGTTAGATGATCACAAACGTTTTGATATCATCGGTGCCTCTCCTGAGATGCTATCTCGCGTAGAGGATGGCCGTGTCAGCGTGCGTCCGCTGGCAGGCACGCGCAAACGTGGCCAAGATGCCGCCGCCGATTTAGCACTTGAGACGGCGCTGCTCGCTGACCAGCAAGCGGTCGCCGAGCACTGCAAGCTCGTTGACTTAGCAGGTGATGATCTTAGCCGCGTCTGTGAAGATGGCAGCGTTGAGGTCAGCCAAAAAATGGCTGTCGAGCGTTATTCGCAAGTGATGCAGATGGCCTCTCATGTTGAGGGCGCGATAGCTGCTGACAAAGATGCGCTCGATGTACTGTGTGCCACTTTTCCTGCAGGCTCACTGTCAGGTGCACCCAAAATCCGCGCGATGCAAATCCTCGATGAGATTGAGCCGGTGCGTCGTAGCGTCTTTGGCGGCTGTATTGGTTATTTGGGCTGGCATGGCAATATGGATACTGCGATTGCGGTGCGCACAGCAGTGATGCGCCGCGGCAAGATACATATCCAAGTAGGCGCAAATGTGGACGACGGTGCTACTGCAGACGCGATGTGGGAGGAGATCAATCAAAAAGCCCAAATACTGATAAAAGCCGTGAAAATGGCCTGTAATGGATTACGTATTCGCTAATGGCTAGGCTTGCAGCGAACGGTAAAACAAGCACAAACGCTATGACTGCGATAAAAGCGGTTTTACGGCCAAAAAAAACAGTAACATAATCAACTGCTTGACAATTAATGTGAAATTAATCGCAAAAAAAATAAAAAAGGGCTTGCGTCTCTCAAAATATTTGATAGAATAGCCACCACTTTGAGAGAACAAGCCGACTTAGCTCAGTTGGTAGAGCAACTGACTTGTAATCAGTAGGTCGCCAGTTCGATCCCGGCAGTCGGCACCATCTCTTTCAAAGTCGCTTTTTATGAAATTGCCTTGTTTTAAAGTCATTTTTGTTCAAAGCACCCTAAGGTGGGATTGGGGAGCGGTCAAACCCAACAGACTGTAAATCTGTCGCGAAAGCTTCGAAGGTTCGAATCCTTCTCCCACCACCATATTTTAAGTTTGTCATAGCGCCAAGCAAGCTCTTATTATGATAGACTCTCTATTAGAGTCAGCCAAAACAAGAGTGATTGCGGGTGTGGTATAATGGTAACACCTTAGCCTTCCAAGCTAATGACGCGGGTTCGATTCCCGCCACCCGCTCCATTTATACACCATCGCAAAGACTATCAACAATACATCACGACAGTCAGCTATTATCGCTGCATCGTGATATTTTTTTTAGTAAATCTACAGATTTCTGCTGTAGTTATTAAAAATATGCTCATATAGCTCAGCGGTAGAGCACTCCCTTGGTAAGGGAGAGGTCTCGAGTTCAATTCTCGATATGAGCTCCATTTATTGTTTTAGCCTTTTGTGTTTGCCTTGAGCTTTAATACACAGCTTTACGTCGATATCGAAATTATAGAATATTGAAAACTATAAAATTAGTGTGGCAGATTATAATTCAAAGGTGACACTGAGGTGTTGCCTTTTAGTGCTGTCAATTGGTTAACAAAGCAGTAAAGCTTCAGCTGGCAGATTGGTTAGGGGCTCGTAAGATATCGTAACTTAACCGCCATATCGCGATACCTTGTTTGATGGGCAATCGCGCAAAAAGTAAGTATAATAGCCAAGCATATAAGTGTGATCAAAAGTAAGATTGAATAAAAACAAGTTTGAATAAAGCATTGAAACGTACCTTGTTTATAAGCAAATGAAAAGTCTTATGTTTGCGATAACAGGTTAAGCAAGGTCGTTTTGGTAGTTAAGCCATAGCGTCAACGGTTTGATGGTTGAATATGCATCAAAAGCCGTCAAACAGCTATTCACTGATCTTTTATTGATAAAGATTCACCAAAAAAAGAGGAATTACCCATGGCAAAGGCCAAGTTTGAACGCAACAAGCCACACGTCAACGTCGGCACCATCGG
>NZ_MRYB01000090.1:0-416 GCF_001921755.1 Psychrobacter sp. Rd 27.2
ACTTTGAGTAATAACCGAGTCGTCTGTTTGCTCAGTCAGTTCTCTTGAATCAATCACACCTTCAGCATCAACACCATTAGTAATTGTTGGTTGATCGTTGGTACCCGTGATGGTGATAGTAAGGGTTGAGCTTGATGTCTCTCCATCTTGATCGGTGATGGTATAAGTAAACTCTTCAGTTACTGTATCACCCATTGCTAGATTTTGTACTTTAGTATTATCTAGCTGATACTCATATTCACCATCAGGACCTTTTGAGATAGTACCGTAATCGGCTGTTTCAGTACCCCATTCCATACCTTGAGTTGGAGTATTGCCTAAATTGTCATTGCCTAATACGTTACCAGAGGCACTTACTGGATCAGCATCTTCTATGAGATCTTTGTTATCAGGTTTTGCAATCGGAACTATATTAT
>NZ_MRYB01000091.1:0-415 GCF_001921755.1 Psychrobacter sp. Rd 27.2
CCAATAATATTATGAATCGTGGTAAGATTTTCGATATGTAATTGCTTCAATTTATTATTATCACGATAAGTTTGATGACATCAAAAAGACGCTAAACATTAAGTCTAGCGTCTTTTTTATATGGAGAACTCAAATTCCACTATTGTTAATTTTATCTTAAGAAAACATGAGCTATGTCGAAGAAACTTTATATCTGTTTTCTTAGGCATAGCTCATGGCAACTGCAATCAAAAAAATGTACGAATGCTATAGTGAAGTCTTTTAATCTCTAACTTGTCCATCAATAAGCTAATAAAAAAGTAGCTTGTTGATGGACAAGTTAGAGATTATTTATAGTCATTAATTAAAGGTTGGATGTGAATTTTTTCTCACAGCTATCCAGATAAGTATCCAGGTTTTTGCGCCGATATACAAT
>NZ_MRYB01000092.1:0-412 GCF_001921755.1 Psychrobacter sp. Rd 27.2
TTCTATCTCTTCATTTTTAGATTCGACTGCATATGCTAAAACTTCTATTTCAGGATCACTACTCTCATTGTTACTAGAACCTTGATTATCCTTTTTTTCCCTACTTCTTCTAATTATCTGAATAGCTAGCTTATCAGCTTCCTCTTTGTTTCTAGAATCCTGATTGACAAATTTGTCATATTCATCCATATGTTGAGCTATGTAAGATCTATCAAGTTCAAAAATATGAATTATTTGAGCAATAAGTCTTTTAAATACTTCAAAGGTTTTATTATATTGAAGTCCTTCTCGACTTGATTTATCTTCAAAAGCGATGTTAGTTAGTCTCGATATTTTTATTGCTCCTGATACGTTTTCAGGATTAACTCTATAGCCAGTACCTTTTTTTGCAACACCTGCAGGACTTTGTGCT
>NZ_MRYB01000093.1:0-408 GCF_001921755.1 Psychrobacter sp. Rd 27.2
CATAGCGGGTTGGATGATGGAGTAAGCTGGGTTCTAGGTTGTTTAAAAGTTTTTATGAGGCGGCTAATATGCGGTAGTATTTATTGAGTTGCTGCGTGGTAATAGCATCAATTTCTTCTTGATAGCTTTTATAAGCACCTAATTCGTATTCCACCAAGTCAACATCAATGCCTAGCATGTGCAACTTCTTAATGTCTCTAAATCTGTTGTATTCAGTCTCAACGTGGCGCATAGCATGATCTTTAATATAATCTGTATATCCATTGAATACTGGGTAGCCGTTTAAGTCTAACAGCTTGTTCAATTGTTCATGCAAGTCTTTCATTGTTAAATTCTTGCCCATGAGCGCTGATGATTCAGCGAACAGCAAAAACTGCTCTGACAACAAGTACATGCGATAAAGCTCAT
>NZ_MRYB01000094.1:0-404 GCF_001921755.1 Psychrobacter sp. Rd 27.2
ATGAGTGGCTACGCTGCATCAAAAGCGGCAGTCAATCACATGGTGGCAAATCTGGCGCACGATTTTGGCCCTGAGGTGCGTATCAACGCGGTCGGCCCAGGGGCTACGCGTACAGCGGCCTTGCAGAGTGTGCTGACACCTGAGATCGAAGCGCGCATGCTGTCGCACACGCCCATCAAGCGTTTGGGCGAGGCGGATGATATCGCAGGCGCCATGCTGTATTTTGCCTCACCTATCTCTGAGTGGGTAAGTGGTCAGACGTTGTTTGTCAATGGTGGCGGCGTACAGACCTTAGATTAACGAGCGCCTAGCAAGTGATTGTTCAAGATAAAAAAGCGTCATCCAGTGGTTGGATGACGCTTTTTATTACTCAGAACTCATTATCAGGCTGCATAGCTGTATTC
>NZ_MRYB01000095.1:0-403 GCF_001921755.1 Psychrobacter sp. Rd 27.2
CCAAGCGCAGATATTCACCCAGCATACTCTCTAAAAAATCAGCACTGACCACATAACGAATCAAAGGCGTTATCTCGTAACGATCATCATTGCCGCGAATGCTACTTAATAAATGGCGACGGCTAAGCTCTTTGAGTCGCGCGCTCAATTTTTTAAGATCTCGGCTGGTATGATCAGTTAATGGTAAAAAAGGGATGAGTAGCGATGACAGGCGTTCAATGTCGATGATGATTTTTTGTTCGCCACTGGTTTCGCGCTCTTGATAATATTTTCGCAACATTAACAATATCAAGGTGTCATATAAGCTCAGTGTGCGTTTGCTAATCAGCGAGTGAGTGTGCTCATCATCATTACTATCTATAAGCTCATCTGCTAACAGGTCTTTAGGGTGGCTTGTACGTGC
>NZ_MRYB01000096.1:0-403 GCF_001921755.1 Psychrobacter sp. Rd 27.2
TGAATAGTATACCTCACGTAGCGTTTGTAGTAGATGGCCTAACTAAAGAATTGAAAACTAAAAAGTAACTATTGAACCCAACTCACCAAGTGGGGGACTAATAGTGGCTTTTATCGAAGTAAATAGCGCAGCTATCGAAATTATGCAATATTTATGAACTGATACGAGTTAGGCCGGTTACTGAAGTAAAAATATTAAAAAGGTATTGATAGCATGAATAATTACTTTGAAAGCCCCTTTGAAGGCAAACCTCTTAAAGAACAAGTTACTAACCCTAATATTATTGTGGGTGAGCACAGCTACTATTCAGGATACTATCATGGACATAATTTTGATGATTGTGCCCGATATTTAGCACCAGATCGAACGGACGTAGATAAATTAATTATTGGGCGTTATTGCT
>NZ_MRYB01000097.1:0-403 GCF_001921755.1 Psychrobacter sp. Rd 27.2
CAGTTTTTGCTGATTTTTAAATACCACTTCAGAGTCAGCATGATAGACCTGCTCATTCACGCAGTTACCAAAGCCAAAAGTAACCAAATCAATTTTGGCATATTTAGCAGGGTTACTGGCTTTTTCGTCTAGATAACGTGACATGGCATAGCTATTTGATACTGCACGTTCTTCAACTATCTGCTTCCACTTAGTTTGTACTGCTGCTTCGTTTTGTAATAACGGCTTTATATATTGATGGCACATTTTCGGGCTTTGCTTAAGTGCATCGTTGGGGTTTAGATATCCTAAAATAGTTAGTTTATTCTGTTTATACTCTCCATCAATTGACTTCAGTAACTCTTGTTTATAGCCTTTTGCTTCAGGCACAACGTCAAGTCGTTCTACATTGCGCTTAACTTGC
>NZ_MRYB01000098.1:0-400 GCF_001921755.1 Psychrobacter sp. Rd 27.2
AATATTTATCATTTATAAATAATGATTTAAGTAGTGACATCTTAGAAAAAGATGTGGAAAAGTATATTTCTACTGAAGAAAATATTGAAAGGGGAAAAATGTTGTTTGAGGAAAACAAACTAAAACTAACCTCTTTTCCCCCAGTTAAATGGGAAGAGTGGGAAGCTGATCCTTTTAATAATAGGTCTTGGCAATGGGCTCTACATTGGTTTGATTTCAACAAGTATCTTTTAGCATTTCATTATGAGAATAATGACGATAAAATTTTAGATAAATTAAAAGAGTTAATTAACAGTTGGATAGATAGATACTTATACATCGATAATACAGATTTTGAGTTCATATGGCATGATCATGCGACTGCTTTGAGAGCTGAGCAAATATTATTACTACTATATTA
>NZ_MRYB01000099.1:0-400 GCF_001921755.1 Psychrobacter sp. Rd 27.2
GACTAAAAGAGCGCGATATAGCGCCAAACGCTGAAATAAGACAAATCGTTTATGACTTATTTGAAACCATCGACAATATGAGCTTAGGCGACTTCATCAAGTATGGTGCAAACCCGATTGATGACTACCACAAGCGACCTTACTATCGTTTCACTGATGACGCTTATAAAAAGTTTATGAGTTGGTACGATGAAAACAAAGCAAAAGCTGATGAGTGTGAGCATAGTGTGATGGCTGAGCATATGACTAAATATCCTAAAACCGTAGCATCATTAGCGCTTATATTTCATTTAGTCGATTGCATCGAACATGACGCGTCATTAGGCGCAGTCAGTATAACAGCGCTTAATGCAGCTCTAGCATGGCATGACATGTTAGAAACTCACATGATACGCATTTA
>NZ_MRYB01000069.1:0-506 GCF_001921755.1 Psychrobacter sp. Rd 27.2
CTGTAAATGGGCATATATCTTTTAATGGGCCTCCTACAATACCCTCTTCATACTGATCATTAAGAACAGACATAGCGTCTACTTTTTCAGAGATCTTATGAATACCAGCGATAAGCTCGCCACGACGGTAGCGAAACCCAAGAAGCTTAGAAGCCATCTCTTCATAAAATTTCGTCCAGCCAAAAGATGATATTACTAAAGGATCATCGCCAAATCTTTCACGCCAAAATACATCATTCCGAAACCGATCAATATTTTGCTCTTTCCCATTAAATGTAAAGTCTATTAAATTAACTCTTGCCCATGTTTCAGGTACAACCTTCCAAACAGTATTACGACTTGTGAAGAAATACCACTCCCTTAGAGGAATGTCTTTTTCCCAATCTACTTTGAGAGTTTGACCATCTCCTACATTCTCTACGACTGTACCGACAGCCTTGATAGCCATCACAGAGACAGTATGTCCTCTGTTATCGAATGGTAGGTCATTTTTTCTTGTATAGCTT